>JBFWSD010001164.1:0-2979 GCA_050248575.1 Gemmataceae bacterium | reverse complement strand
GGCCCCGAGCCGAGGAAGGCGAACAGGGCGTAGGTCGCGTCCGGGTTCTTGGACAGGGCGGAGACCTCGCCGGACCAGCTGGCGCCCAGGACGTTGTAGGCCGGCGGGGGTGCCTCGATGTGCACCATCTTCTTGTCGCGGGCATTCCAGACCTCGGTCGAGCCCGGAATGGGCATCACGCCGAGCTTGCCCTGGATCTTGGATTCCTTCTCCTGCGACAAAGCGGAAATGTCGCCGGCACTCCAGGAGAACACCGCCTCGCCCTGGGCGAACCGGTTGAAGTGGCCGCCCAGATCGATCGAGGCGAAGTCGCTCGGGCCGCAGGCATAGGCCTTCTGCAGCCATTCCAGCGCCGCGACCTGACCCGGATTGTTGACCAAGGGCTCCATGGTCTCGGGATCGAAGCTGAAGGTCTCGTTGAAGCCGTCCTTGGCGCCGCCGACCACGCTGACCCATGGATTGGCGATGTCCTTGTACCAGTCGAACAGCTGGCTGTTCAGGGCACCCGGCTGCATGAAGCCATAGAGGGGCTTGCCGGTGCCGAGGGGATCCTTGCCATTGAAGTAGCAGCCCATCTCCAGCATCTCCTGCTGGGACTGCGGCGGCCGCAGCTCCTTGCCGGTATCGGCCTTGTACTGGGCCTGGATCTTCGGGTCGTCGATGATGTCCTTGCGGTAGTAGAGGATGTGCGAGTCGGCATCCCACGGCACCGCGTACCAGTCGCCGCCCCAGCGGAACAGGGGCTGCATCGACGGCATCAGCGTCTCGAGGCCGCGCTTGGTGCCGTCGGCGATCTGGCATTCGTCCGCCGTGAACACGGGCGGGAAGCGCGGGTCGCACATGCGGTCGTTGAGGACGACCAGCTTCTCCTTCATGTCGCCGAGGAACACCATCGGCGGCACGAAGCCGTCATAGGCGCCGGTACCGGTGAACAGATCGTTGAAGATGACCGGGGCCAGATCGTTGAACGGCTTGAGGACGATCTCGAGCTTGGCGCCCGAGAGCTCCTCCCAGGCCGCCTGCCAGGGCAGCAGCCCGCCGGAGATGGCGCCGCGCGGGCCGGCGTTGAGCGTCACGACCGCAGTGGTCACACCGGCGAACGGCTTGTCGCCGCCATTGGCCCAGGCATCCTCGATCAGCGAGCCGAGCGTGCCCTTCGGGAACACCACCGTGTCGCCGACATCGCTCTTCACCTCGATGCTGCCGTCGTCATGACGGGTCACCATGCCCTCTGCCCACGCCAGCGTCGGGAGGGCCAGCAGACAGACCGATCCAAGCAGTGCTGCTTTGCGCAATGTCCTTGCTCCCTGATGTGGACGCCTTGGCGGTTGGGGGCGGCGTCTACCCTTGATTCAACTCGCTTTCGGTGCCCCAGGCCCATCGCGTGTGCTCGCGGGTGCGCTGGAGCAGCTCCAGCGGCGTGGGGGGTACCGGATTGGCGCCGAACATCATCAGCTCGGCCGAGAGCCAGCCGCGATAGCCCGACCGCTTCAGCGCGGCGTAGGCGGCCACGAAGTCGAAATTGCCCTCGCCGGGCAGCAGGTGAGCGTCGAGATCGCCGTGATTGTCGTCGAGATGCAGGTGCTGCAGCCGCGGCCCGAGCCGGTCGATGTGGTCTTGCAGATACTCGATCGGGTCTTGGCCCAGGGCCCGCGCGGTCACATTGATGTGCCCGGTGTCGAGCATCGCGACCAGCGCGTCGGACCCCACCCCGTCGAGCACCGCCACGAGGTCGTCCAGGGTCTCCACCGCGGTCGTCTCCAGGAAGGTGAGCGGCTCCAGCACAAGCGTCACGCCCCGCTGCTCGGCCCGCCGGGTCAGCCGCCCGAAGCTCTCGACCACGCGCGGCAGCGCCTTGCCCGCGTCGTGCCGGAAGCGCTCGCCGTGCCGCGCCCAGCCCCAGAACGGTGTCGTGATCAGCATGCGTGGGATGCCGAGCGCGGCGGTCAGGTCGATCGCGCGCTCGAAATAGGCGAGGCTACGCTCGCGCAGCTTCGCACCGTCGAAGGGCGGGGCGTCGTCGATCAGGAAGTTGACCGGGTAGAAGCATTGCTCCGGCAGGAACGAGACCACCTCGAGCCCGCTCGCATCCAGGATCCTGCGGCAGCGGTCGACGATCGGCTGATCGAGCTTGCCGCCATCATAGAAATCGTCGGTGTAGGCGTGCGGCAGGCCGCCCCAGAGCTCGACACCCTGGTAGCCGGCGTCTGCGATGACGGCCAAGGCTTCGGGCAACGGGTAGAACTTCATCAGCGACGTGACGGAGCAGAGGCGCATCCGGTATCTCCCGGTGGGCTGTTGCGGACTTACCGGCGCGCGCCCCAGTAGCGCTCATAGTCGTCGCGCAGCAGGAAGATCGGCGGCTCGTCCTCCTCGATCTCGGCAAAGCGGCCGACTGGCTCGAGGAAGCGGTTGTCGGTGTCGTCGTCGTTGACCAGCGAGACCTCGCCGACCATCACGTCGTGCCGCCAGCCCCAGAGCTTGTGGTAGACGGTCGGCGGTAGACTCACGCTCTCGCCCGGCTGGACCCGGATCTGCGTGCCCGCATCGAACACCGTCCTGGTGCCATCCTTGCTCAGTGTCACCGGCGTCTCGGCGACGCCTTCCTCGGGATTGGAATTGTAGACCTGCACGTAGAGATCACCACCACCACGGTTGATGATGTCTTCCATCTTGTGCCAGTGAAAGTGGAACGGGCAGACTTGGTCGTGCTTGAACATCAAGATCTTCTCGGCATAGAGCTTGCCCTTGCCGCTCGGCAGATCCGCGGGATCGCCGTTGCGCAGCGTGAAGATCGCGAGACCGCATTTGCAGAACTTGCCGCGGCCGAAGTCGGTGATGTCCCAACCCAGGCGGCAATCGACGATCTCCGCGACCTCCTCGCCCTTTTTCTTCCAGTCCTGCGGCGACCAGTAGGCGAACGGCGGCAGATAGAACCCTTGACCGCGGAAGAAGGCATCCGCAGCGCGCATGATGCCA
>JBFWSD010001163.1:0-2979 GCA_050248575.1 Gemmataceae bacterium | reverse complement strand
CCAGCTTGGCAATGCCCCCCAGCCGGCAAAGACTGGCGAGGGCTTCTTCTTTCTCACGCATGCCGATACGGACTTGCTGGCCTTGCAGGCGGCGACGCGCGATCTGCCCGCGGACTTCCCGCCCGTGCGGGCCATCAGCCTGAATCGCATTGCCAGCGACGAGCACATGACCGCGGTGCTGTCGGCGTATTTGCCCGCCAGCCGCGTGGTCGTCGTGCGCGTGCTGGGTGGTCTGCGGAACACGCCGGGCCTGAAGCAGCTGGCCGACCTGGCCCGCGCGCAGGGCCGCCATCTCCTGCTCACCAGCGGCACGGGCCAGCCCGACCCCGAATTGCTGGCCGCCTCCACGGTGCCGCCACAAGTTCTGCACGATGGCAGCGCTTACCTGCACGCGGGCGGTGTGGCCAATTTTGCCGCCCTGCTCCGCTTTCTCAGCGATCGCCTGGCGCTGACCGGCTACGGCTACGAGGCGCCCGTGCCGCTCCCCGAACATGGCATCTATCGGCCCGGCAATGCCATGACGACTCTCGACGACTGGCTGAAAGACTTCGACCCGGCCAAGCCGACCATCGGCGTCCTCTTCTATCGCTCGCACTGGCTGAGCGGCAACACCGGCTTCATCGATGCGCTCAGCGCTGCCATCGAGGCGCGCGGCGCCCAGGCGCTGGCCGTGTTCACCTCGTCGCTCAAGGCGCGCGGCGCGGGCAGCGGCCCGGCGGCCTTCGAGCTCTTGCAACATCAAGGCAAGGTCCTGGTCGATGCGCTCATCGCCACCCTCTCCTTCGCCATGGGCGAGGTCAACGCCGGCTCGACCACCACGGCGGGCTGGTCGGTCACGGAACTCGAATCGCTGGGCGTGCCGGTCTTGCAAGCACTGTGTGGCAGCACGGCCCGCTGGCAATGGGCAGCGTCGCCGCGCGGGCTCCATCCGCTCGACACGGCAATGAACGTGGCCTTGCCCGAGTTTGATGGCCGCCTCATCACGGTGCCGATCTCGTTCAAGGAAAACCTGGCCACGCCACAACTGCCGGCGGCGCAATACGTAGCGCTGCCCGAGCGGGTGGCCCGCGTGGTCGAGCTGGCCTTGCGTTTTGCCGCGCTGCGGCGCAAGCCGAATGCCGAGAAGAAAATCGCCTTTGTGTTGACCAACGCGCCGGGCAAGGCGGCCCGCATCGGCAACGCGGTCGGGCTGGATGCGCCCGCCTCGCTGCTGCACGTACTGCAAGCCATGCAAGCTGCGGGCTACCACGTGGAAGGCGTGCCCGCCTCGGGCGACGCGCTCATTCACGAGCTGATCGAACGCTGTTCCTACGACGAGACTTTGCTGACCAGCGGGCAGCTCGCCAGCGCTATGGGGCTGGTCGACGAGAAGGTGTATGACCGCTGGTTCGCCGAGCTGCCCGCCACACAACAACAGCGAATGAACGAACAATGGGGCGCGCCGCCGGGCTCGGCCTATGTGCATGAAGGCAAGCTGGCCCTCGCGGGATTGGAGCTGGGCAACGTGCTGGTCGCCTTGCAGCCCCCGCGCGGTTACGGGATGGACCCGAATGCGATCTATCATCAGCCCGATCTGCCGCCGCCGCACAACTACTTCGCCCTCTACCGCTGGCTGCGCGACGAGTGGCGGGCCGATGCCATCGTCCACCTGGGCAAGCACGGCACGCTCGAGTGGCTGCCCGGCAAGAGTATCGGCCTGTCGCAGGACTGCTTCCCCGATGCCTTCCTGGCCGAGCTCCCCCTCTTCTATCCCTTTATCCTCAACGATCCCGGCGAAGGCGCCCAGGCCAAGCGCCGCGCCCACGCGGTGATTGTCGACCATCTCACGCCCCCCATGATGTCGGCGGATGCGCACGGCGTGCTGGCCCAGCTCATGCAGCTGGTCGACGAATACTATCAGGTGGAGATGCTCGATCCGGGCAAGCTGCCCCTGGTGCAGCAGCAGATCTGGAACCTGATCCAGCAGGCTCATCTCGAGGAAGATCTGAAGTTCCTCATGCAGCAAGGGCACGAAGGGCACACCCACGAATGGGACGAGGGGACCGCCGACGACGGCACGCCTCTTTCCATTGCCCAGCTGCGCGGCATGGAGGTCGCGCACCTCGTGCAGGAGCTGGATGGCTACCTGTGCGAGCTGGCCGGCGCGCAGATTCGAGACGGGCTGCACATCCTCGGCCAGGTGCCCCAAGGGGATCAGCAGATTGGCCTGTTGCAAGCGCTGACCCGGCTGCCCAATCTCGATGTGCCCGGGCTGCGGGAAAGCATGGCCGCCTTGCTCGGCTTCGAGCTGGCGAACCTGCTGCAAGCCAAAGGCGCTCCGCTGGCGAACGAGGCGCGACGGGCAGCCATCGCGGCGCTCGCCGACAAACCGATCGCGACCAGCGCCGACGTGCTCGAACTCATCGACGAGCTGAGCCGACACTTGCTGGAGACATTCGCGGCCCGCGGTTTTCGCAGCGAAGAGATCGACGCGGTCATTGCGGCAGCGCTTCCCCCGGTCGTTGATGTTGCCGCCGCGTCACTGACCGCACTGCGTGAAGTGCTGGAGTTTGTTGCGAAGCGGCTTGTGCCCGAATTGCAGCGCACGGGGGATGAGATCACCAACCTGCTTGCCGGCCTGGCGGGCAAGTACGTCCCCGCGGGCCCGAGCGGAGCGCCAACGCGCGGCATGGCCCATGTCTTGCCCACGGGCCGCAACTTCTATGCGGTCGATCCGCGCGCGCTGCCCTCCTTTGCCGCCTGGCAGGTCGGGCAGCAACTCGCCCGCGAAGTTCTCGACCGGCATCGCCGCGAAACGGGCAGCTGGCCGGAATCCATCGGCATCTCGATCTGGGGGACCAGTGCCATGCGCACGCATGGCGACGACGTGGCCCAGGTGCTGGCCCTGCTCGGCGTTCGCCCGGTGTGGCATCGCGAAAACCGCCGCGTCAGCGGCGTCGAGCTGATCCCCCTCGCAGAACTACGGCGGCCCCGCATCGT
>JBFWSD010001162.1:0-2989 GCA_050248575.1 Gemmataceae bacterium | reverse complement strand
CGAGGCGATGGCGGGCACGCTTGTATCGATCGTGAAGGTGAGGCCGACGACACAGGCAAAGACGAACGCCGTGGCGCAGCCCACCAGGTTGGCGAGCATGGCCCGGCGAAAGAGCCCGGCGTCGCCGAGCGTGGCGGCCAGCGATATGGCCACGTTCGGTCCCAGCAAGGGGGCAATCACCATGGCGCCGATGATCACGGTCACATCGTCGCGAATCAGCCCGGCGGCCGCCACCAGGGCCGACAGGATCGTCATGCCCAGGAAGACGCGATCGACGCTGACCCCCTCGCTGGCATCGTTGAAGAGCTCTTCGCGATTGATGCGCGGCCCCTGGGCACTGGCGTCTTCTTCCGCCACTTCCTTGTCGGGAGTCTTTTCCTCTTCCGGTTCGTCGAGCTTCGGCCGGGGCAGCACTCCTTCCACCGGATACAGGACCACGTGAAAGTCTTCCATCTCGGCGTAGCGTTCCTCGAAGCGGTCCATGATCGGTTCGGTCTCTTCGGCGGGCAAGACGAGATGGAGCACGGTTTGCTCGGTTTCGCAGTCGCGCCAGCGCGCCAGCACGGTGCGGCCCGCCAGCATCTCGTCCTCGGCCACATCCGCCGCGCGCGGCAAGTAGATCTGCATCATCCGCAAGGCCATGACGACCTTCCTGCGGCCGACACCGCGTGTGACAACCCTAGCATGACAGGGAGCACGAGAAGCCCGGCTTCTCGTTCCACCGAGCAGACGTTCACCGCCCCCCGCGGCAGCCAGAAGCTGCCGGGCTTCGTTGGTCCTCTCTGACAGCAAAGGGGAGCCGAAGCTCCCCTTGGAAATTACCGGATTGGCAAGCGTGCGGGCTCACTCGTCCTCGATCGGTTCCTTGACGGGCTGCACGAAGTGCGTCGACTTCTTGTCGGAGGTGAGCTTGGCCGCCATGGCATCGGCGTCCTTGCGCTTGGGATAGTCGAACTTGCCCACGCACTGGTTGGAATTGTTGAACACGCCCCAGACGACGCGCATGCGCGTGATCTTGGAACGCGAGCGCGACTTGCGGGCCGGCGCCTTCTTGGCCTTGGCTTTCGGCTTGGCCTTGGGTTTCTTCTTCTTTTTCTTGCGCGGGGCATCCTCGTCGTCGTCGTCGCCGCCTACATCGTCGTCATCGTCGTCGCTGTCCTCGGCTTCCGCATCGCCATCGTCGTCGTCCGAGTCTTCTTCCTCGTCCTCTTCGTCTTCGTCCTCTTCTTCTTCCTCGTCGGCCTCGTCCTCGACTTCATCCTTGCGTTTGCGGGCGCGTTCCTCGGCGGCCTCGTATTCGGCGCGTTTTTCCTTGCGATTCACGATGCGACCCATGGCACACTCCCCGAAAGATACAGGTATCGAATCTTGATACGGTACTGAGGCGCGGCACATCCTGCAAGGTGTCTTGACCCGGCCCGCGGCGGGCCGGGCGCGTCAAGCCCGGTGCGGACGCAACGCTTGACGCACCCGGCCGTCACGGTCTCACTTCAGCCCTTTCTGGATGAGGGCCTTCATCTCCTTGACCGTGTCGGCATGCTTCGGATCACTGGCCAGGTTCTTGTTCTCCTCGGGATCGGTCTGGTAATCGTAGAGCTGAATGCCCTCCTTGCCGTCGTCGCCCCACATGGTGAAGCGGTAGCGCTCGGTACGGACGGAGCGGCCCAGCGACTTGCGATGCCGCACCTGCGTGAAGGCGGGCTTGTCCCAGGCGGCCTTCGGGTTTTCGAGCAGCGGTTTGAGGCTCTTGCCTTCCACCTGTTTGGGCGCTTGCAGGCCGCACAGGTCGGCGAGCGTCGGATGCAGGTCGATCAGTTCCACGGTGCGGGCACAGGGCTGCCCGTTCCCCCTGGCGCTCGGATCGTAGATGATGAGAGGCACGCGCGCCGAGTTCTCGAACACGCTCATCTTCTGCCACAGCCCGTGTTCGCCAAGATGGTAGCCGTGATCGCTGGTGAAAACGACGATGGTGTTGTCGGCCAGCCCGTTCTTCTCGAGGGCGTCGAGCAGGCGGCCCACCTGGGCGTCCATCAAGCTGGTCGAGGCGTGATAGGCTTGGCGGCATTCCTTCTTCAGCTTGTCGTCCATCTTGAGCTGCTCTTTCTTCTGCGAGGCAAAGGCCAGCTCGGGCACGCCGTCGCGATGGCCCGGCGGCACCTTCTCGATGGGGATCCGCTCGAGCGGATACTTGTCGAAGAAGGGCTTGGTGGCCACGAACGGCGTGTGGGGCCGATAGAAACCAACGGCCAGGAAGAAGGGCTTGTCCTTGTTGGCCTCGATCAGCTTGATCGCCTCGGTGGCGCCGATGCCGTCGGTCTGTTCGAGGTCGGTGCCCTCCATCTGCAGCCACGACAGCGTGCCGCCGAACGAGCCGGGCACCAGCGAGAAGATCTTCTTTTCCTCGATCTTGTCGCGGCCCTTCGGGTTGACGACCTGGTCCCAGGAGGCCTTGTCGTCGAGGCCGTCGGTGCCGATCTGCCCGGGCACGCCGTAGTGATACAGCTTGCCCACGCGGGCCGCGAAGTAACCGTTGTTCTTGAAGGTCTGCGGCATGGTCACGATGCTCGGATCGACCTTGCGGAAATGGGTGGCGTTCTCCTGAACCTTGGTGGTGTCGGGCCGCAGCCCGGTCATGAACGAGGCGCGGCTCGGATTGCAGAGCGGATACTGGCAGTAGGAACGCTCGAAGCGAACTCCTTTCTTGGCCAGCCGATCGATGTTGGGCGACTGGACCAGCCCGTCGCCATAGCAGCCCAGATGACAGCACAGGTCATCGGAGACGATGAAGAGAACGTTCTTCTTCTTGTCGGCGGCCTCCGCGGGCAAGGCGAGTGCCAGCCCGGCCAGCAACAGAACAGCATGCAGCAGCGTTTTCATTGGCAGGCTCCTTGGGTGTGGAGTGATGAAACTTCACGCAGAATAAGGCCAGTCGGTGGCCGCGACAAGTACCGCTTGCACACATTCGCTTGCACTCCGACGGCCATTGTGG
>JBFWSD010001161.1:0-2993 GCA_050248575.1 Gemmataceae bacterium | reverse complement strand
CGCCACGCTTTTCAACCAGGCCGGCCGGGTTGTCGCTGACCAGCACCCGGCTGGCATGCATCAGCGAGATGCGGTCGCAGCGCTGGGCCTCGTTGACAAAGTGGGTGGAAATGAAGATGGTGACCTTGTCGCGGCGAGAGAGGTCGATCAGGAGTTGCCAGAAGGAGTCTCGCGCCACGGGATCGACTCCCGAAGTCGGCTCGTCGAGGATGAGCAACTCGGGCTGGTGAATCAACGCCACGGCCAGGGACAGGCGCTGGCGTTGCCCCAGGGGGAGCGCGCCGGGCAGAACGTCGGTCACCTGGGCCAGCCCGAACCGCCGAATCGCCGTTTCGACCCGCTGCGGGATTTCCTTCTTGGGAACCTGAAACAGCCGTGCGTGCAGGACCAAGTTCTGCCGGACCGTCAACTCGGAGTAGAGCGAGAAGCCCTGCGACATGTAGCCAACCCGGCGGCGCGTTTCCAGGTCCTGGGCATCGACCTTCTGGCCGAACAGCCAGGCCTGCCCGTCGCTAACCGGGAGCAAGCCGGTCAGGATCTTCATCGTGGTCGTCTTGCCGCAGCCGTTGGAGCCGAGGAAGCCGAAGATTTCGCCCCGCTCGATGCGAAAGGTCACCTGATCGACGGCGACGAAATCGCCGAAACGTTTGGTCAGGTGCCGCGCTTCAATGGCTACCAGATGATCGTCCGCCGCGCGCGGAGGGATCTCCACCTTCCGGTGGTCCCGACGCTTCTCCTCCGGCAGCAGGGCGATGAAAGCCTCTTCGAGCGAGGCCATGCCGGTGCGATTCAGCAACTCCTGCGGCATGCCCGTAGCGAGCACGCGACCGTCATCCATGGCAATCAGCCAGTCGAACTTTGCGGCCTCGTCCATGTAGGCAGTCGCCACCACCAGGCTCATGTCGGGCCGGTTGGCCCGAATGCGGTCAATCAGCTCCCAGAACTGGCGGCGTGACAGCGGATCGACGCCGGTGGTCGGCTCGTCGAGGATGAGCAGGTCTGGGTCATGGATCAGCGCGCAGCACAGGCCAAGCTTCTGTCTCATACCGCCGGACAGTTTGCCGGCAGGACGGTTGGCAAATGGTGCCAGGCCGGTGCTTTCGAGCAGGTCGGTGATGCGCTGCTCGCGCTGGCGCCGGCCGTGGCTGAAGAGACGGCCGAAGAAGTCCACGTTCTCGGAGACCGACAGCGTCGGATACAGGTTCTTGCCCAGGCCCTGCGGCATGTAGGCGATGCGTGGCAAGACCGTCCGGCGGAAGCCCGGGTTCGCCAGGTCGCCGCCGAGAACCTCGACCCGCCCGGTTTGCACCCGGCGGGCGCCAGCGACCAGCGACAGCAGGCTCGACTTGCCGACACCATCGGGGCCGATCAGGCCGACCAGGCAGCCGGCTGGCAGATCGAGACTGACGGCATCGAGAGCATGGGTCTTGCCGTACCGCAGACTGATGTCCGTCAAGCGCGCCACTGGAACCGGATCGGATTGGCCGGCGATGGGGAGAAGGGGACTTTTCATTGCGGCAGCCGGACCTTCAAATGGGCGGGCCATTCGGTCTGGGGATCAAGCTGCACGTAGGCCGTGCCCGGCAAGCCGGTCTTCACGCTGCGAATGTACTTCTTGAGCAATTCCGGATCAATGCGTGCCTTGATCCGGAACATCAGCTTCTGCCGTTCCTCCGCTGTTTCCACCGTTTTGGGCGTGAATTGGGCGACATCGGCAACGAAGGACACCCGAGCCGGGATCACGTACTGCGGAGCAGCATCGAGCACCAACCGAGCCTCGGTCCCCATTCGGACCCGGCCAGCTTGGGCCGTGGGCAGAAAGAAGGTCATGTAGACATCCGAGAGATCGACCATGTTCAGCACTTTACCGCCCGCGTTCAGCACCTCGCCCGGCTGCGCGATGCGATATTGCACGCGGCCGTCGCGCGGCGACTTCAAGGTGCAATCGTCGATATCCGCCTGGAGTCGTTCGATCTTTGCCTGCCCCGCCTCAACCAATGCTTCCGCTTGGATGATCTGCGACTTGGCCGTGGCGATGGCGGCGTGTGCAGCGGCCACATTCGCCTTGGCAGTGTTGAGGGCCGCCTTGGCGCTGTAGAGATCGGCGCGATTGGTGTCGAATTCTTCCGGTGAAATAGACCCCTTCTTGACCAGGCCGTCGGCGCGGGCGAAACGCTTGCTGGCAAGGTCGAGCTCGGCTTCGCGCTGAGATACCACGGATTCCGCTGCCGTCTTTTCGCTTTCGCGCTGCACGACGCTGCTCTGGGCGGTCTCCACGGCAGTTTTCGCCCGGCGCAGGTCCGCCTTGGCTTCCTTGAGCTGGGCTTGGAGCACCTTGGTGTCCATCTGCGCGAGGACTTGACCGGCGGCGACAAAGTCGCCTTCGTTCACCAGAACGGTCTCAATACGGCCCGCCGTCTTCGTGGCTACATCGATCTCGACTGCCTCGATGCGCCCGTTGCTGCGGGCGAAACCTTCTGGCAACTCTTGGGGCTGGAAAAACCTCCATCCCAGGTAGGCGACGCAGCCAACCACAATCACTGCCGCCAGCAGGAGTGATTTTCGTAGGGTCATGGTCCGTCCCGTTTCCCAGTGGTCAAGCTCGCTTGCTCCATCAGAGAGGTTCCTCTTTCATGGCATTTCAGTATTATCCATCCTTGGCCAGTAACGCATCTCTCGGTTGCCGTGGACGTTTCTTGCAATCAGAACTCAGTCTGGTCCGGGCGGTACCGCAGGGCGCGGACGACCTCGACTTCCGCGTCGATCTCGTTGTGAAGGTTGCAGTGGGTGAACCGAACGCCCCAGGGCACCGGGGCATACGTCCAGCCCGTCAGATCCCAGCCTCACCGGTCCGCCACGCCCGAGTCGTCGATGGCTTCCACCACGTCGGCAGCCGCCGCCAGGAGGTCAACAGGGCTTCCAACTCGTCAAGACTCAAGGTTCGTCACCCGCGCAGCGTTCCCAACACGGTCGGTGTTCCTGTCTGTCTGGGG
>JBFWSD010001160.1:0-2995 GCA_050248575.1 Gemmataceae bacterium | reverse complement strand
CCAACATGCCGCGCTGGGGGCAGGGGCACTTCTACTACGGAGTGTATTACTGCTCGCAGGCGGCGTTCCAGCTCGGCGGCAACGAGTGGAGCTACTACCGCCCGCGCCTGCACAAAGTGCTGCTTGGCAACCAGAAGAGCAACGGCTCGTGGAATGGCGGCGATTCCGACGCCCGCTTCGGCGCCAACTACTGCACCGCCATGGCCGTCCTGTCCCTCACGCCGGAATACCGCTTCCTGCCGATTTATCAGCGCGGGGAAGACAGTATTGGCGACGCTGACAAGAAGTAACTTCCCATTGGAGCAAACAGAGCGGGCGGCCCCTTGGGGCCGCCCGTGCACTTTCGGAAGCTGTCTACTACTCGACCTGGGACATGGAAGGCTCTCTGACTCGCGGGCCGGGGGGGACTTATTGGCCTTGGGTAAACCGGTTTTGGGGTGGTTGTACCTGACGGGTGGGAATTTATGTCCCGACGGGCCGACAGCGAGTCTGAAATAGCCTTCCTTGTGAAGCATGGCTGACCACGTCGCCCGGGCAGCGCAACGCCGCCCTGTGTGCAGAGCACAAGCTAGACCTGGTTGCTTCCGATGCGTGCTTGTGAAGTTCTACGTCACGAACAGCGCCAATGCAACGAGTAAGTTACTTCTCGTACTGCTCGGCGAGGGCCACCAGCGTGCGCACGAAGCAGCCGCTGCCACCCGAGTCGCGGGTTTTCGATTCTTTCTCGGAGAAGGCGGGACCGGCGATGTCCAGATGCGCCCAGGGCGTTTCGCCCACGAACTGTTGCAAGAGCTTGGCGGCCGTGATCGCACCGCCATAACGGCTGCCGCCAGTATTCTTCATGTCGGCCACGTCGCTCTTGATCATGTCGTCGAAGAGGGAATACATGGGGAGCTGCCAGGCGCGTTCGCCGGCGTGGTCGGCAGCGGCGCGGACGCGGTCGAGCCAGCCCTCGTCGTTGCCCATGAGGCCGGCGATTTCTGGGCCAAGCGCGATCATGCAGGCGCCGGTCAGCGTGGCCAGATCGACCAGATGATCGGCTTTCTGTTCCACGGCATAGGCGAGGGCGTCGGCCAGGATGAGGCGGCCTTCCGCATCGGTGTTGAAGATCTCGATGGTCTTGCCATTGCGGGCGCGGACCACGTCGCCCAGCTTGAGCGATTTGCCCGAGGGCATGTTCTCGACGAGGGCCATCACCCCCAGCACATTGACGGGCAGCCCGAGTTCGGCGATGGCGGTCATGGCCCCCAGTACGGCCGCGGCGCCCGCCATGTCGCATTTCATATCGAGCATCTGCTCGGTGGTCTTGAGCGACAGCCCGCCGCTGTCGAAGGTGACCCCCTTGCCGACCAGCCCGAGCGTTCGCGAGGTCTTGCCCTTCCGATGTCGGAGGACAACCAGACGGGGCGGCTTGTCGGAGCCGCGTGCCACTCCCAGCAGCGAACCCATGCGTTCGGCTTCCAGACGCTTCTCGTCGAAGATCTCGCACTCGAAGCCGAACTGTGTGGCGCGGTCGGCGGCCTGCTGCGCGAAGCTCTCGGGATAAAGATCGCAGGGGGGCATGTTGACAAGTTCGCGGGCCAGGTTGACGGCGCGGCCCTCGATGTCGGCGCGGCGAGCGCCGCGCTCCATATCGTCTTTCGCCACACTGGCAGGCGCGACGAGCGTGAGAGAGGCGGGCGCGAAGCGGCTGCGTTCGTTCTTGTGTAGCCCGGGGCCCTGGCAGCCCTGCAGCATGCCGACGCCGATGGCCTGGGCGACTTCGGCCCAGCCCAGGCCGGGCACACCTTCGGGCACGGCAAAGGCGAGTGCGCCGCGCTGCTTGCCGGTCAGACTCTTGACGGCCGCAGCCGCCGCGTCGGTGAGAGCGATACGGTCGGTCTTGTCGCGCTGACCGAGGCCAACGACGAGCAGGCGCTTGGCGGCAATTCCAGCCGGGTTCAGGATCGGCACCAGTTCGCACGGCCTGCCGCCGAGGTCGCCCTCTTCGCGCAGGCTGCTGAGGAGCTTGCCCAGCTTGCCGTCGAGTTCGGCGACGGCGGGCGGCCAGGCTCCGCCCTCGTTCACGGCGACGATCAGCCAGTCTGCTTCCACCTGCGCCAGGGCCGCATACTGCGTCTTGAATGCCACGTTTGCTCTCCTTCGTGTCGATGGTTCAACACGACGATCTCACCACAATCGTTGCGTGGACGCAAGGATTCCGCAGCCGGCGGGAAGAGACTCACTCTTCGTGATGGGCAAACACCCGCCGCTCCGGGCAGAAGGGAAAGAAGCCGCACCAGCGTCTCTCGTCATGCGTGCTCTCGTTGTAGCTGGTGGGGCAGGGCCCTGGCGTGGAATAGGAGATGTCGGTGGTGGCGACGTAGCGCGTGCGCATGCAGCCTGTCAGGTTTGTCAGCATCAGCAAGAGTGCGCAGATGTGCCAGAATCGCATGAGCATCGCTCCTCCGTGAACAATGGCCCATATCTGTATCGGCTGCCAAATGGCGTGACTTGATAGACGAGCAGGCCACAAAGCGCGGAACCCGCTGACCAGGAAGGATTGGTGAATACTTATCGGGTTTCTCGGGGGTGTGCCAGCGGGCACGGGCCACTCGAGACCGTATCAGCCGAGATCCTGCCAGGCAACGGGTTCCAGAACCGGTACCGGATTCTCGGGCCTTCGCCTCTTCGAGACATGTCGTCTGTTCCGGTTGGCCATCGTTCGGGCTGATGCAGTCTCCGTTCAACCGCCCCGATGGCCCGCGTGGTCGGCCCGACCAGCGCCGGTGTTGCAACCATTTTCTTCTAGCGCCACTATAAATCAGCTTCGGGGGAGTTCAAGGGAAATCGGAGTCGGACACATGTCGCGCCGTCATCGCCACGATCAGGCCGGGTTCACGCTACTGCTCACCTGGAGTGCCGGCATCGTCGACGGTGTTGGATTCCTGATCCTCTTCCACATGTTCACGGCGCACATGAGCGGCAACAGCATCGCCATGGGGGTCTACGCCGG
>JBFWSD010001159.1:0-3006 GCA_050248575.1 Gemmataceae bacterium | reverse complement strand
GTAGTCGGGCTGCTCGATCAGGTAAACCGGCACGTCGCTGTCGGGCAGCGTGGCCCGGCAAAGCCGGCCGCTCACCTTGCGCTCGCCCATCGGGATTTCGAAGGTATGTTCGGTGGCGGCGATCGCAGTCTTGCCCAACCGGGCACAGCGATAGAGAGGCATGATGACGGCGGTCTGCTGCCCGAGCTGGGCCAGGGCGCGAGGCAGGGCCCCCACCACATCCCCCAGCCCGCCTGTCTTGGCGAAGGGCACCACCTCCGACGAGGCAAACAGAATGGACAGGCGAGCTTCGGTCGTGGATGACATAGAGAACACGTTTCCGTCGCCACCACCGATCCATTCCTGGCGAAGATGGGCCGGCTCAGCAGGCAGACAAATGTAGTTCGTGGCGCGCGGGCTGGCAAACCCAACTTGCCCAGCCCGTCAACCTTGCCACGTCCCTGGCTTCCGCATGGATTGTGGAGCCCGCGGGCCGCGGGATTCCACATTCTCCCCGCTCCCCCAGACTGGGGACTGACCTTGTTCGGCCCCCAAGGTTGAGATACAAAACCAGCGAAGGATCGTATAGCGCGCCGACACCTCAGGGAGGAAGTCAGGGATGGCCCTTCTGGAAGTGCAAGGACTGGTCAAATTCTACGGGCGACGCAAGGTGGTCGATGGCGTCACCTTCAACGTCGAACCCGGCGAAGTCGTCGGGCTGCTGGGGCCGAACGGCGCTGGCAAGACCACCAGTTTCCGCATGACCACCGGGCAGCTCACGCCCAAGGACGGCCGGGTCATCTTCAACGGCCACGACGTCACGCACCTCCCCATGTATCGCCGAGCCCGCCTGGGCATGGGCTATCTCTCGCAAGAAACCAGCGTGTTCCGCCGCCTCACCGTGGAGCAGAACATCCTGGCGATCCTGGAAGCGATGCCGACCTGCCGCAGCTTCGGCCGCCGCCTCACGCGCCGCGAGCGCTGGGAACGCACCGATTCCGTGCTGGACCAGTTTGGCCTCACCAAGGTGCGCAAGAACAACGCCGGGCGGCTGTCGGGCGGCGAGAAACGCCGGCTCGAGATTGCCCGCTGCCTGGTCTGCGAGCCCTTGCTGATCTTGCTCGACGAGCCCTTCACGGGCATCGATCCCAAGACGATTGCCGACATCCAGCAGATCGTGCGCGACCTGCGCGATCAGAAGATCGGCCTCTTGCTGACCGACCACAACGTGCGCGAGGCCCTGAAGATCACCGACCGCAGCTACCTGATCAAGGACGGGCAGGTGCGCACGCACGGCTCGCCCGCGGAGATCATCAACGACCCGATCGCCATCAACGAATACCTGGGCAAGGGCTTCAACGACGGGCTGCCCGGCGAGACCATGCTGGCGGCCCCGCGCGCCAGCCAGCCCGTTCAGGAAACGCAACAGGTCTCCGTTCATCTCGTGCTGGAACGCGAAAAAACCCATCGCCTGATCGAGCGGCTGAAGACCGAGCCCGAGGCCGTGGGCGAGCTGGCCGCCAAGGGGCAGGCCGTGCTGCCCGACCTGCTCGAAGCTCTCGAGCGCCGCGACGTCGAACTGCGCCGCCAGGTCTTTGCCGTCTTGCAGCAGATTCTCGGCAGCGCCCCTGACTTCGATCCCTACGCCCCCGAATCGCAGCGGCTGGAACAAATCAGCCGCCTCCGCGAACAACTCCTCCGCAAAGCCGGTTGACGAGCTGGCCCGAAACGCGCTTGCTGGCCCGACGCGCTCTGTCCCTTGCGTCGGGTTGTCGCCACGCTGCGCTTGTTGAGCAGCCCATGGCGGCCACTGGCCAGGACGCTATCATACTGGCGGGTGAAATGGCAGGCGTCAGACCGCTGGACCAGCAAGACTTCCCACGACGGATGCCTTGACGATCCTGCCGGCTCACGCCTCGCTCGGGTTGCGGTTTCGTCGCTTTCGTGAGGAGAGAACGCTGATGCAGACGATGACCAGGCGCTTCCGGGAATTGATCGAGAGGCCGGGCGTGATTCGCAGCCTCGGGGCTCACGACGTGTTCACGGCGCGGCTGATCGAGGTCGCCGGGCTGGAAACCGTTTTCCTGGGCGGCTTCGGCACGTCGGCCAGCTTGCTCGGGCTGCCCGATGTCGGCTTCATCACGCTGAGCGAGATGGCCGACGCGGTGCGCCGCATGGCCCAGCGCGTCTCGATCCCGGTCGTCGCCGACGGCGATACGGGCCACGGTGATCTGCACAACGTCATCCGCACCGTGCGCGAGTTCGAGCGGGCAGGGGCTGCCGGCATCCTCCTCGAAGACCAGGTCACGCCCAAACGCTGCGGCCACTTCGAGGGCAAACAACTCATCTCCGTCGAGGAGATGATCTTGAAACACAAAGCCGCCCAGGACGCCCGCCGCGATCCTGACTTTGTCATCATTGCCCGCACCGACGCCCGCGCCGTGGAAGGCATCAACGGCGCCATCGATCGCGTCAACCGCTATGCCGAGGCGGGCGCCGACGTCTGCTTCATCGAGGCCCCCACCAGCCGCGCAGAGCTCGAACGCATCCCGAAAGAAGTGAAATACCCCTTACTCGTCAACATGCTCAGCGGGGGCGTGACGCCGATCCTCACGGTCGACGAACTGGGCCAGCTGGGCTACAAGATCGTGGTCTGCCCGATCGAGAGCCTGCTGGTCACCGGCACCGTGATGAAGAAACTGATCGACGCCCTCTTGACCAAGGGGCGTGTGGATTTGCCCGCCTCGGAGATGATGACCTTCGCGCAGGTGAAAGACGTGCTGGGGCTGGACGACGTGATGGGGCTGCGCCAGCGCCTCCAAGGCTAGCCGAACATCATCAGCGTGCTTGCGGACGGCACGCTGACGAACTCGCAGCCCACTTCGTAGTTGGCTCCCACCAGCCGGCAGTTCTTCACCGCCACCTTGATCCAGGGTGTGGTATTGTTGGTGCGCTTGACGGTGATGACGGTGCCCACGTCAACGGGATGGTCGAGGGCCAGGCACAGCCCGCGCGGCGATCGATCCA
>JBFWSD010001158.1:0-3008 GCA_050248575.1 Gemmataceae bacterium | reverse complement strand
GACCCAACCGCCCGCCCGGCGGCTGATCCGTTCACCTCGGGATCGATACAATAGCCCTGTGGCTCTCTGTCCCCGCTGACGCCACAGTTCGATCCCGGGTGAACGGTTCCATGTCTTCCACACCTCCTCGTCTTGTCGCCGAGCTGTCCTTCCCCGCCGCCAGATATGTTCCCGGCATCACGCACGAAGTACCTCGGCCCACCCCACTCGAGTTGCCCGATCGGCTCGACATGAAGAGCTGGCCACGCTGTCGGCCCTACCTGTTCGGCATCGACCTGTTCAATCACGGCTACTACTGGGAAGCGCACGAAGTGTGGGAGGGGCTCTGGAATCAGGCGGGCCGCACGGGCCCGCAAGCCGACTTCCTCAAGGCGCTCATCCAGCTGGGTGCCGCCGGCGTCAAGCACGTGCAAGGCCACGACGCGGGCCGCCGATCCAACGCCAGCCGCGCTCGCCATATCTTCAGCGAACTACAGACAATACTTGGTGCCAACTTCCTCGGCCTGGCACTGAAGGAGCTTGCGCAGCTTGCTGAGAGTTGTGCCGAGCAGGGCTGGCCCGAGCCGCCTCCGCTGCTCAGTCCCAACCAACGCGGTTAGATGGTCAGCGCCACCCAGGCCGTGTAAACCGTGCCCGCAATGGCCGTCCCGTAGCAGATGAACGAGATCAATGAGGCAATCCCTTTCATACCCATGTCGACCAGGATGAAACGGATGCGATGCACGGCGTGAAACAGCGATAACGAGATGAGGAAGAACAGGTAGATACGCGTGAGCGGATGGGATAGCAGTTTCTGGAATTGAGGTACGCTGATCCAGCCCAGAGCCACGGCAAAGCCAGTGATGATGATAGTGGCCGGCATCAGCATGGCCGACAGGCCCGCGCCCGCGAAGAAAGGTGCCCACACCAGCGGTTCATTCGAACGAGACATCGCAAACTCCCGTCACCAGGATTTCAGGGCGAGCACCAGCACGGCCACCGAGGCCACGGCCCACAAGGCGTAATTCGCCGCCACGATGAAATTCGGGTTCACCTTGTCTTCGCCAATCCGCACTGGCATGATCGTCGGGGCCGCGTTGAACGAGGTCACGCTGTGAAAGCCCACCATCAAGAGGGCCACACCGTGCAGCACGATCGACACCGGCGACAGCATCACGTTCGCCACAAACTCCGTGAACACCTGGTCCCCCTGCTTTAGCCTGCTCAGCAGGACCATCAGGAACACCGCGTAGCCGAACACGAAAAAGGCACTCAGCTCGCGAATGAAGAAACGCACCAGGTGCGGATTCCTCATGAACCAGTTCGAGGGGATGGGGCGGATCAATTCTTTGGTCTTGGTTGCCATACCTTGTCACTTGCCCTTGGGTAGCAGAAGAGAAAGCCACCAGTCTTGCGTGTTCTTGACCTTGGCCTGCTGGATGGCAGCGGCCGGGTCCACCTTCTTGGGGCAAACGCGGCTACACTCGCCGATGAAGGTGCACTCCCAGATGCCCTCGTTGGAAGCGATGGTGTCGGTGCGTTCTTCCTTGGCGCCGTCGCGAGAATCGAGGTTGTAGCGCTGCCCGAGGGCAATGGCGGCCGGCCCCAGGAACTTGGGTTCCAGCCCGTACACCGGGCAGGCCGCATAGCACAGCATACAGTTGATGCACATGCTGAACTGCTTGTACGCTGCCAGCTGTTCCGGCGTCTGCAGGAACTCCCCTTCCGAGACCGGCTTGTCCTTGGCCGGGATCAGCCAGGTCTTCAGCTCCTTCATCTTGTGGATGAAGTCCTCGATGTTGACGATCAGGTCGCGGATGACGGGGAAGTTGAGCAGCGGCTCGACGCGGATCGGCCCGGGCAGATAGTCTTTCAAGAATGCGGCACAGGTCAGCTTGGGGTCGCCATTGACCATCATGCCGCAGCTGCCGCACACGCCCATGCGGCACGACCAGCGGTAGGAAAGCGTGCCGTCGATCTCGTCCTTAATGTAGTTGAGCGCATCGAGCACGACCCAGTCTTCACGATAGGGCACTTCATAGGACTGAAACTTCGGCTGCTCCGACTGCTCGGGCAGATAGCGGAAAACCTCGAGGGTGATCTTGCGGTCAGCCATTGTAGACCTTTGTCATTGGTGTCATTGATCACTTGTCACTAGCCTAGTTGCCCGCTGACATGGTGTCACTTGTGACCAATGACAAGTGACGTGTGACAAATGACAATCCTTACTTCGCCGCCGGCTTGCCGTAGACCCGCTCCTCCGGGGGCCACTTCGTGATCACCACGTCCTTGTATTCGATGCGCGGCTCGCCCTCGGTGCGGTAGGCCAGCGAATGCTTCAAGTATTTCTCGTCGTCGCGCTTGGCGAAGTCGGTGCGCTGATGACTTCCGCGCGATTCCTGGCGGTGCAGGGCACTGAAAGCGCAAGCCTCGGCCGCGTCAAGGAGATAGCCCAACTCGATGGCGGCCGTCAGCTCGGTGTTGAAGCTCAGGCTCTTGTCGGCAATGGCCACGTTCTTGTAGCGTTCCTTGAGCTTGCCGATCTCGGTGCAGGTTTCCTTGAGCGAGGCTTCGGAGCGATAGATGCCGCAGCCAGTTTCCATGGTTTTTTGCATGGCGTTGCGGATGCCAGCAATCGATTCGTTGCCCGAGCCGTGGAACCAGCGCTGGGCAATCTGCCGTTGCTCTTCCTCGGCTTGTCCCACGAGTGCCTTGGCATCGAGGTTCTGATGGTCGGCCGCGAACTTCGCGGCACTGCGGGCTGCCCTGGCCCCGAACACAAGTAGCTCGGTCAACGAGTTCGAGCCCAGTCGATTGGCGCCGTTAATGCTCACGCAGGCACATTCCCCTGCTGCGAACAGCCCGGGCAGGATTGTTGCGCCTTCGATGTCGGTGCTGACGCCCCCCATCATGTAGTGCACCACCGGACGCACGGGGATCGGCTTGTATACCGGATCGATGCCCGCGTAGTTCTTGGCCAGCTCGCGCACGAAGGGAATCTTCTTGTCGATCTTCTTCTCGCCCAGATG
>JBFWSD010001157.1:0-3010 GCA_050248575.1 Gemmataceae bacterium | reverse complement strand
TCTCGGTGGTGCAGTTCCCCGAGAAGGCCAGGCTGCTGGTGGGCTACGTGCCCGATTCGCTCCCCACACACCGCGTCATCAGCGTCCACGACTATCTCGACTTCTTTGCCCGCGCCTACGGCATTCAGGGACAAAGACGCAAGCAGGTCGTCGAGGGCATCGAGGAATTCTGCAACCTGACCGGCATCCGCGAGAAGCAGGTCAGCGCGCTCTCCAAGGGCATGAAGAACCGCGTCAGCGTGGCCCGGGCCCTCGTACACGATCCGCCCATCCTGATCATGGATGAACCGGCCGCCGGGCTCGATCCGCGCGCCCGCGTCGAGCTGCGCGAGCTGTTGCGCGTGCTCTCCACGCAGGGCAAGGCGATCCTGATCAGCTCGCACATCCTCACCGAGCTGGCCGAGATCTGCAACGGCGCCGTGATCATCGAGCGCGGCCGCATCCTCCGCGCCGGCACCCTCGACCAGATCGTCAACCAGGATCAGCCCCATCGTTCGGTCGTGATCCGCGCGCTCGAGCCGACCGACGTCTTGCAGAAGCGGCTGCTCGAGATGCCCGGTGTGGAACGCGTCCGCCTGCTCGATCAGCAAGGTGTGGAGGTGGACGTGCTGGGCAACGAGCAGAATTGCTGCGAGCTGCTGGCCAGCCTGGTGCGCGGCGGCGTGCCCGTGCTCGAGTTCCGCCCACAGCGACTCGACCTGGAGCAGATCTTCATGAACGTGACCACGGGAGAAGTGCAGTGAAGCCGGCGGCCCTCATCGAGAAGCTCGACGACAAGCTCAACCCCATCGTGGTCAAGGAGCTCAGGCAAGCCTTCCAGGGCCGCTGGGTCGTGGGCGCCCTGCTCTCCTTCTTGACCCTCCAGGTGGTCATCCTCGGCATCTCGTTGATGTTCACCGAACCGTTCGAGGACGGCTCGCTCTCGTTCCATGCGGGCCGCGACGTGTTCCGCCTGATGCAGGGCATCCTGTTGACCACTTGCATGCTGCTGGCGCCCACGTATGCCGGCATGCGGCTGGCTGCCGAACGCAACGACGCCAACGTGGACCTCCTGTTCATCTCCACGCTGACGCCGCGGGCCATCATCTGGGGCAAGTTCTGCGCCGCCATCATCCTCACCTTGCTGATCTTCAGTGCCTGCGCGCCGTTCATGATCTTCACCTATCTGCTGCGCGGCATCGACCTGATCACCATTGCCCTGGTGCTGGTGATCGACTTCGCGGCGGTGGTGTCGGCGACGCAGATCGCCATCTTCGCGGCCTCGATCCCGGGCAACCGCGCCCTGCGCGGCATGCTGGGCCTGGGAACGTTCATCGGGCTGATCTACCTGTTCGTCGGCACGCTCATGGGGACGATTGCCCTCACGCAGTTCGGCGTGCCCGTACATCAGCCCGAGTTCTGGTGGGGGCTGCTCACCTGCACGCTCTTGCTGTTGATGGCGATCGCACTCCTGTTCACGGCGTCGGTGTCGATCGTGAGCCCGCCTTCGACCAATCGGGCCTTGCCCGTGCGCGTGGCGCTGCTGGCCACCTGGTTGTTCACGGGCGCAGCGGCCCTGGCCTGGTGCTATTTCGAAGCCACCATCATCCCGGCCTACATCTGGCTGGCCTGTGCCGTCGGGCTGTTCACCGCCTACCTGGCCGTGGCCATCAACGAGCGCGAAGAATGGACGCCGCGGGTGGCCCGCACCATTCCGCGCAACGTGTTGTTTCGCATCGGGGCCTTCTTGATGTACAGCGGCTCGGCGGGCGGCGTGCTCTTCTGCGTGCTCCTCTCCGCCGCCAGCTACATCCTCGTCGGCTTTGTGGAAACCTGGGATCCGACCTGGTACAGCCATCTGGGCCGCCACGATGACGTGCGCGTGCCGATGGCCATCCTCGGCGTCTACGGGCTGGGTTATGCCCTCGCCGCCGTGTTTGTGCGCCGTCACCTGATGAGCCGCTGGCTCCGGCCCGAGTTCACCTGGGTGATGTTGCTCGTCTTGATCGGGCTGGCCAGCACCGTCCCCTACCTGCTCCACTTCTTGATCATGCCGCGGCACTACCGTGTCTACAGCGAGTTCAATCTGTGGGCGGCGCCCAACCCGTTCGTCGCCCTCGCCGACTGGACCAATCGCCACGAATACCTGGCCTTCGGCTCGGTATGCACGGGCATCATCGTGGTAATGAATCTGCCCTGGCTGATCGGCCAGTTCGATCGTTTCCGCCGCTTCGAGGTCAGCCAGCCGGTCGAGGTTGCCAGCGAGGCCGTGCCCGTTCTTGAAGTGGTGCCGGTTGTCGAGACGTTCGGTGAAGCGTGAGGTTTCGATGCCGGTCGAGATGAAAGATGCACTGGCGGCAGGAGCGCGGGCCGGATTGCGTTATGCGCTCGGGCTGCCCCGCCAGGCGCCGCGCGGCACCGCGGGCGCCTCGGTCGGCCTGCAGGCGGGCAGCTCGCTCGAGTTCAAAGACTTCCGCGACTATCAGCCCGGCGACGATCTTCGCCACATCGACTGGAACGCTTTTGCCCGCAGCGACCAGCTCTTTGTCAAGCTCTATCGCGAAGAGGTGACGCCGCATCTCGACCTGTTCATCGATGGCACCCGCTCCATGGACCTGGAAGGGAGCGCGAAGGGGGAAGCGGCCCTCGGGCTGGCGGCCTTCTTTGCCACCGCCGCCGAGAACGCGGGCTTCTCGCATGGCACCTGGCTGGTGGGCGACAACTATCACCCCGTGCTGAACGGCCACGGGCGGCCCGCGACCTGGCAGGATCTCACCTTCCCGGACGCGGCCAACCCGCTCGAGACGATCCGCCAGGCGCCGCCGCCGTGGCGGCCCCGCAGCGTGCGCATCCTCATCAGCGACCTGTTCAGGATGGGCGACCCGCTCAGCCTGCTCGAACACCAGGGCGAGCGCGCCGGAGCCGTCGTCATTGTCCAGCTCCTCGCGGAGGCCGACGCCAGCCCGCCCGAAGGAGAAACGCTCCGCCTCGTCGACACCGAGACGGGCCAGACCATGGAACTCTTGCTCGA
>JBFWSD010001156.1:0-3011 GCA_050248575.1 Gemmataceae bacterium | reverse complement strand
CCCGATTCGGCGGGCTCGCAGTTCTTCATCTGCCTGGGCAAGCAGGCCTTCCTCGACGGGCAATACACCGCCTTCGGCAAGTGTGTCGACGAGGAGTCGGTGAACACGGTCAAGGCTATCGGCGAAAGCGCCACCGATGCAAGCGACCGCCCCAAGACGGCCGTCACCATCCAGAGCGTGACCGTGGCGGAACAGCCAAAGTAGGGCCGCGGCGAGAAGCGGCGTTCGGCCTGTCCGATGTTGGTGCACAGCAGTTGTCCAAGCGTCGCTTCAAGTTGTATGATGTTGATGACCTGCGCTATCGTTAACTGACATCTGACTATTTCGGTGCCCGCGTCCGGGGTCGGGCGGGGACCCACGCAAAGGGAAGTTGTGAACCTGGTCAGGCCGGAAGGTGCAGCCATAAACAACGCCCCCTTGTGCAGTGGATCAGCCTCGCCCGATCACCCGACGCGGGTGCCGTTTTTTCTGCCACGCGAGTCTTCGTCTCGTGGATGACACCGAGAAACGAGCACCGATCGCCAAAGAGCCGTTGAGCGTGGCACTCACGCTGCGCGAGGAAACGCCGGGCAACCTTGAAGTGCTGCAAGAATGGGTGACCTTTCTCAACAGTAGCGCTCTGGATTACGAATTGCTGCTGGCTCCCGAACAGGCGGGCATCGACGTGGCGGCCCTGACGGCAAAGTTCGCGCGTGCCCGCGCCATCGATTTTTCATCAACCCCTGGTTACGGCGCGGCCCTCCGGGCGGCGCTCAAGCAAGCCAAGCGACCGCTCCTCTTCTACGGTCGTTGCTCGCCGCGTTTCAAGCCAGCCGACCTCAAACAGTTTCTCCGCGAAATCGACGAGGTCGACGTGGTGTTCGGCGTGCGCGGCGGGCGGCCCTTCTCCTGGCGCGATCACGTCAAGCGCAGGTTGATCAGGCTGCTCTTCGGCCTCACGCTGGAGGATCCGGGCTGCCGGTTCGTGCTGGCCCGCCGCGATATCTTCAGGCGGATCCCGATCCAGTCGGACGGCGTCTTTGCCCATCTCGAGATCCTGGCCAAGGCGCATTTCCTCGAGTGCACGGGCGTGCCGCTGCGGCTGAGCGATCGGCCCGAGGCGGCGCAGCCTGTCGAACCCATCTGGGCCGACTTCCGCCGCGTTTTCGCGCATCCCGAGTTTCTGCCCGCCGCGCCGATATAGTTTCGCGCGCGAACCTCCGCACCGCCTGCGTCTCTTCTTCAGGAACACCTCCATTCCACAAGGAGTCCTGCCATGCGTGTGAACTGCCCGCTCCGGTCGAGCCTTGCCCGTCAAGCCTGATCTCATTTCGATCTGGCCCGCGCGGGCCAGGCTCTCACGTTGTCTGCGTTCCTGGTTGATCATCATCGGCGCGTGCGCGCCGTTGCACACGTGAGAGGACTCATGAAACGTCGAAGACCGTTTCGCAAGGATATCGTTCCGCTTGTCGAACAAGTCGGGCCGGAAGACGGCATCGATCCACGACTGCCCAGCCGGCGACACGATGACAGACAGCCTCGCCGCAAGGCGTTGCAGCTTTGTGGCGCGGTAGCCCGCACGATCCAGCATGCACTGGCCTGGGAACTGCACGATGAAGAGCTGGCCGACCTGCTGGTGGGCAGCGTCGTGCCCTTCCCGAGCAGCACGCGCTTGCTGGTGACCGTGGCGATGCCAGTGGCGGGCCGCCCGGAGGATGTGCTGGCACGCTTGCATCAGCATACGGGCAGGCTGCGCGCGCTCATCGCCCGGGCCGTGCAGCGGCGGCGTGTACCGGAATTGATCTTCCGGGTGCACATCGCGTGACCGCTCGTCGTTAGACATTCCTTGTGTGATTCCACCTTCCTCTGGCGGGGCAGGCGGCCGGCAGCCACAATCGGTAGGTGGAAATGCCACAACCCGCCGCCGGCCTCGCCAGAAAGGAAGGTCCTGCCATGTCGTGTACTTCACGCCGCGAGTTCCTCATGACTTCGAGTGCCGCCCTGGCGGGCGCCTTGATTTCTCCCCAGGCCCATGCCGCGGGCAGCGATCTCTTGCGCGTGGCCCTCATTGGCTGCGGCGGCCGCGGCACCGGTGCGGCCACCCAGGCCCTGCGCGCCGATGCCAACGTCAAGCTCGTCGCCATGGCCGACGCCTTCGAAGACAAGCTCGAGGCCAGCCTGGCCACACTGCAAAAAGACCAGGCCATTGCCGCCAAGATCGACGTGCCCGCCGAGCGCCGCTTCGTCGGTTTCGACGCTTACCAGCAGGCCATCGCCGCCGCCGACGTGGTGCTGCTGGTGACGCCGCCCCATTTCCGCCCGCTCCATCTGAAAGCCGCCGTCGAGGCGGGCAAACACGTCTTCTGCGAGAAGCCCGTCGCCGTCGATGCCCCCGGCGTTCGCTCGGTGCTGGAGACCTGCAAGATGGCCGAGAAGAACGGGCTGTCGGTCGTCAACGGCCTGTGCCTGCGCTACGACAATGGCTTCCGCGAAACGGTCCGCCGCCTGCACGAAGGGGCCGTCGGCGACATCATCGCCCTGCAAGCCAACGACTATCGCGGCGGCCGCTCGCGCCGCCCGCGTGCCCCCGAATGGACCGACATGACCTACCAGATGCGCAACTGGTACAACTTCACCTGGCTGTCGGGCGACTTCAACGTGGAACAGCACGTCCACTTCCTCGATGTCTGCGCCTGGGTGATGAAGGACGAGTACCCGGTGAGCGCCATCGCCATGGGCGGGCGGCAAGTGCTCACCGAGTCCGAGTTCGGCAACATCTACGATCACTTCTCGGTGGTCTACGAGTATGCCAGCGGCACGCGCCTGTTCAGCAACTGCCGCCAGCAGCCGCGCTGCAAGAACGACATCAGCACGCTGGTGATGGGCTCGAAGGGAACCAGCCTGCTCTCGGAGCGGCGCAAGGGGCTGTGGATCAAGACCGATTCGGACTGGTACTTCGACGGCCCGCAGAACAACATGTATCAGACCGAACACGACCTCCTGTTTGCCAGCATCCGCAACGGCAAGCCGAT
>JBFWSD010001155.1:0-3013 GCA_050248575.1 Gemmataceae bacterium | reverse complement strand
CGAGGACGAGCACGAGCAGAGTCGAGCGCCAGGAAACGCGGGCAGGATTCTTCATGTCTTGATGGACCGGCCGAGTACGGTCGGTTCCATTGTCGCGCCCCTCGTCTTTCTGCATCCTTTCCGAGCCGCCGGCGAGCGACCGCGTCGTTCGGAAAGTGCGCCGTAAGAATCGGCCGACGAACATCCAGTCCTATCAAGGACTTTTCGAGGCAACAGATGGCACATCCTCACCACCCGCGCTCACGCGATTCGACCCGGCAATCAAGCGTGGCCCGGCTGGTCGCATTGGCCGTCCTCCTCTGCGGCGATGTCTCGAGTGCCACCGCCCAGCAACGGGGCGGTGGAGATCCGGGCGGCCCCGACGGCGCTGGCGGTCCGCAGGACACCCAATGGGGCCTTGGCATTGGCGTTCTCGCCAAGCAGGATGCCTACAGAGGGATCAAGCGGGAGACCCAGGTCGTACCCTTGCTTCGCTTCGAGAACGAGTATCTGGAGTTCGGTGGTCTGGATCTGGAGGTGAAGTTGCCGGGACTCCAACTCGGCGAGAGTAGCCGGATCAAGTTCGGGATCGTGGGCGAGTTCGAACTGAGTGGCTACAAGGCCAAGGACGCACCGGTCCTCTCAGGCATGGCTGAGCGCAAAAGCGGGTTCTGGGCAGGCGCCAAGGCCGAGTGGGAATATGATTTCGTCAAGGTCAGCGCGGAATGGACCGCCGACGTGTCGGGCCACAGCAAGGGCCGCAAGTTCGGGCTGGGCCTCGAGGCCGAGTGGCACCTTGGAGAGCACGCCATGCTGGCCCCCTACGTGACGGCTTACCGGCTGGACAGGAAATACGTGGACTACTACTACGGTGTCCGAGCCGCTGAAGCCACCGTGGGACGTGCTGCGTACGTTGGCAAGGGCGGGGTGAATCTGGATATCGGCTTGCGCACCGTGTACCAGTTCGACGAGCATCACTCGATGCTGCTCGATCTGAGCATCACTCGCCTGGCCAGACAGATCAAGGCAAGCCCGCTCGTGGGCCGCTCGAGCACAAGCCAGGTGATCCTGGGATATATGTACAGCTTCTGATGAACCGGATCCTGCTGGTCGAGGACCATGAGCGATTTGCTCGATTGGTGAGCAACGGCCTGGGCGCCGCGGGCATTGCAGTCGATGCCGTGCAACGCATCGACGCCGCCTGGTCCGCGCTCCAGCAGATGGCCTACGGCGCCCTGGTCCTGGACCGCGGACTTCCGGACGGTGACGGACTGACGCTGCTGAAGCGGCTTCGCGACGCCGAGCTGAGCATTCCCTGCCTGGTATTGACGGCCCGGGATGCGCTCCATGATCGCGTCGAAGGTCTGGACGCCGGTGCAGACGACTATCTGCCAAAACCCTTTGCCATGGACGAGCTGGTCGCGCGTGTTCGCGCTCTGCTGCGCCGGCCGGCCAAGAGCCTGCCGATCGAGCCCGGACACGGCGATCTTCGGCTACGCCCCGCCCAGGGCATGCTCCACTGCGGCGAGGAGTGCGTGTCGCTGGCTGCGTCGGAGATGCAGATCATGCTGCTGCTGGCACGCAAAGGGGGAGAAACCGTACGCCGCTCGACACTGGAAGCCGCGGCCTGGGGACTGAGCGAGGCAGTGACACCCAACGCCTTGGACGTGGCCTTGCACCGTATTCGCCGCAAGCTGCGCGCGATCGGTTCGCGTCAGAAGATCGTCAACGTGAGAAGTCTGGGCTACGCACTTCGTGAAGATGACGTGGCTGAATAGCCTCAGCGTCAAGATCCTGCTCGCCTATGTCGGCGGAGCGGTATTGAGCATCCTGCTCATCGTCGCCACCGCCGTCGCGATCGTCTATTCCCAAGGCGACGTGGTGTACGGGTTCGACGTGGCGGACACCGCCAGGGAACTTGCCGGCGAGCTCAGGTTCGACAAGGACGGCATGCCGACCGGGCTCGGTGCCGACCCACTGAACCCCGACTCCGATGTCGACTTCGACCAGGAAGCCAAGCAGCTCTTCGAGAGTCTGAAGCAGGAGGCCGCCTTTCGCGTGCTGGATGCATCAGGCAAGGTGATGCTGTCCTCCGCAACGGGCGTGGCCTTCTGGCCGGATCCCGGCGCCAAGGACCTGCTGAAGCCCGGCCGATTCGAGTTCCAGCACGAAGGTGTCGAGATGCGCGGTGCCACGGAGGCTGTGCAGCGCGACGGCAGAGTCTGGTACGTGCAGTTTGCGATCAGCAAGCGGTTCCTGCGGCTGATGTACCAGGAATTCGCCCTGCCGTTCACCGGGGCCGGCCTGACCCTTTTCACCCTGGTGCTGCTCCTGGTCTTCGGACCATTCGGCTACTTCACCCTGAAATACGCCCTCAAGCCGGTTCACCAGCTATCGGACGCTGCCGCCGAGATCTCGCCGCGGTCGCTGCACGTTCGGCTGAGTACCCGTCGGGCGGTACCCCGTGAGATTGCCCCGTTTGTCGAAAGCTTCAATCGGGTTCTCGATCGACTGGAGCACGGGTACCGCATTCAGCAAGAATTCCTCGCCACCGCAGCCCACGAGCTGAAGACGCCGCTTGCGCTGATCAGGGCGCAGGTCGAACTGAGTGCTCCTTCCGCGGAAGGTGGCATGCTGCTCCAAGACGTCGAACACATGAGTCGGCAGGTGGAGCAATTGCTGCACCTCGCAGAGGCAAGTGAAGTGCAGAACTATCGGCCCACCACCGTGGACATGCACGAGGCGGTGCGCCAGGCGGCTGGATATCTGCATCGCATGTCCGACGCGGCCAAGGTGCGTCTGGAGCTGCCTCGGCAGACCGTGGCCGTCCGCTGGCTGGCCGACCGTGGTGCGCTGTTCACGCTGTTGAAGAACCTGCTCGAGAACGCGATCCAGCACGCGCCAGCTGGCACTGTCGTGAGCGTCGAAGTGGATGCCACCTCCATGACCATTCGTGACTGGGGGCCCGGCGTGCCTCAGGACCAGATGTCGAGCATCTTCACCCGCTTCTGGCGCGGCCCCCATCGCCGCGACA
>JBFWSD010001154.1:0-3017 GCA_050248575.1 Gemmataceae bacterium | reverse complement strand
GTTGATGAGCAGACGCACGCAGGCAGAAAAACGGGGGAGTTGGATCAGGTCGCTCGGCAACAGGTCACCGGTCAGCTGCTGGGCCAGCGTTTCTGCGTCGCTCACGCCGACCTGGAAGCAGACCAGCGTCCCGACGTTGCCGAACACGGCGGCCAGCGTGGCTTCGTCGAGCTGCTCCAGGAACTGGTTGGCCAGCGTGAGGCTGAGGCCGTATTTCCTGGCCTCGGCAAGGACCGTGGCAAAACTGTCGGTGGCGTAGTTCTGGAACTCATCCACGTACAGGTGAAAGTCGCGACGCCGGGCTTCGGGCATGTCGGCACGGCTCATGGCCGCCAGCTGGAGAGCTGCCACGAGGAACGAACCGAGCAGCGCGGAGGCATCGTCACCCAGCCGCCCCTTGCTGAGGTTGGCCACGAGAATCCGCTGCTCGTCCATGACCTCGCGCAGGTCGTGAGCGTTCCTGGCCTGGCCGACGATGTGGCGAAGCAGGGGGGAACTGATGAACGCGCCGAGCTTGTTCAAGACCGGCGCGGTGGCCTCGGCCTGGAGCTTGGCGGGCAAGGCGGCAAACTCTTGCTCCCAGAAGGCGCGGACCACGGGGTCGCGCACGCGGGCAACCATCCGCTGCCGTTCCCGGGCGTTCGTGAGCAGAGTGACGACGGAGAGCAGTGACGAACCGGGAACTTCGAGCACGGCAAGCAAGGCATTGCGCAAGATGTGCTCCAACCGAGGCCCCCAGGAATCGCCATGGATTCGCTTGAAGGCCGCGACCATCCCGGATGCCACCAAAGGCCGTTGCTCAACACGGTGGCAAGCGAGAGGATTGAAGGCGAGGGGATGACTGCGATCGGCGGCATCGAAGTAGACGACGTCGTTGGTGCGGTACGAAGGGATGCCGGCGAGGACCGCCTCCGCCAGGTCGCCGTGGGGATCGATCAGGCCGACGCCATGCCCGGCACGGAGGTCGGACAGCATGAGCTGTTGCAAGAGCGTCGATTTCCCCATGCCGGTCTTGCCGACGATGGCCAAGTGCCTGCGCCGGTCGTCGGCGCGAATCCCGAACGAACGCGCGCGTCCTCGATAGGTAGCCAGTCCCAGCACGGCCAAATCCGAATGGACCGCAGGTACCGGGAGGTCGACGGGCGGCTCGAATTCGCGACACTCCACCATGGCCATGCGCTCGGCGCGTACCGTCGAGGTCGGCGGGTGCCAGAGGGTGGCGAGTTCTTCGGTGGAAAGCAGAAACGGCCGATGTCGGCTTCTGGGCAGCAACCGCCGTTCGACTTGTGGCCTACCCAGTCGAAAACAAGCCAGTCTCGCGGTGCTGAACTGACCGAAGGCACCGGCCACCTCGCGCAGCCTGGCCTTGGCTGCCGCGGCCGAGTCTTTCGGTCCGGAGACAGCGATGCGGACGCGCGCCTCGAAAAGGTGCTTGCCGATTTTGTCCGCTGCGGCTTCCAGGTCGCCTTCTCTCTCATGCAGGCGATTCGTCCCACCGTCGAGGCGCTGACCAAGTGGCTCCTGTTCCTTGTCGCGCATGAATGATGCAGCGAGATGCAGCACGCGCCCCACTACAACACTCGTCGAAAGTGACCAGGTCGCGAACCACCGGGCAAGACGTCGATGACGCCTGAAAAAGCTTCGGGAAAGCAGGTCAAGACACTGCTCCGCGCGCCGTAAGCGGCGTTCGCGTGCGGGCCGCACCTGGATGTCGATGCGTGACGAAAGGCCATCGGCGCACCCGGGCGTGATGGCCGACAGGATGGCCGTCAACGGGTCGGCGACATTCCGGTTCAGCGCATCTTCGAATTGACTGTAACGGCGGATCGGGAAGAGGTCCGGTGCGAGACGCAACTCTGCGGACCAGGTGCAGGCCCCTGCCGGTTTCCTGCCCTCACCGTCTACTACGCGCTCGATCTTGCACTCCGGGTAGGCCGCATAGAACTGCTGGACAAAGACTGCGCTAAGTTCGTCGGGGAGGTCGGCGAACAGCCCGACCCGCCCTGCCGACGTGCCAATCGTCAGCGTCATCCTGGCACGGCGCGGATTGCCCTGATGGAGGGCCGCCAGGGCCTGTTCCGCATACTGCGGACCTCGGGAGTTCGTCGGTGATACGCGGAGCGAGGCGAGCACCTCGACACGATAGTCGATCGGACCTTCAGTTGCACGATTCGATCTTAAGCAACGGCTACTCCTGGGCTGGGAAGAACTCCGGTCTCAGTGTGCATTGCAACTGGATCGCGTAGAGGACACCGCCGTGGCTGTCGTCGCTATGAATGATCCACATTCGTCCCTTGGACGGGTTCCCTTGCGGAATGATACTCACTTGAGTCACTCGACGCAGCTCCACGAGTTCACCAAGGCGACCGGACGATCCAGGTTGCCCAATCCTCCTTACTTTTTCGATCGATTCCGCTTGGAGCTCGATGCCGGTGATCTTCCCGGTTTGTGGATGACGGATCACACGCTGCAACTTGAACGGCGCAGCGGAAATCGTTGCGGCGACCTTCGTGTCCGGCAGGTTCGGCCGAAAGAAATGAGCTTTGTGGCCTTGCGTATCGAATCCGCGCAAGTCATCCCCCTTTGCCGCCGACACGTATGAGAAATCACTTCCCGTGATGCTCAGGATTGTCGCCTCGGCAACGTACTTCGGTAGCCACGCTGGTTCTTTGTCGTGTTCCTGTCCGTGCGCAGTGCCTGCGAAGATTGTCACGACACAGACGGGGAGCAGCCAGCGGCATCCAGGCATTTCCATCCTCCTTGTGACGGTACGACACGAGCGCGGAATCGAGAGGGCGCTACTCGTAGCTTCCATCTTATAGGTGTTCCGCAGGCTGCGGTGCAATGCGAGTTCTCCGGCTCGTGAAAACACCCGTCCCCATCAACCTGTGCCTGTGGTCGACTGGGGCGGGGCCTGTTGCAGCCATCGGCATTCGCCAATCCGGGTGGCACGGAGGATGTCACCTCGTCATTCGGGAAAGAGTCCCAGGGGCTACCACCACCCCAGGAGCACCTTG
>JBFWSD010001153.1:0-3017 GCA_050248575.1 Gemmataceae bacterium | reverse complement strand
TGCTCTTCCTCATCGTCATCTTCTTCCTGATGTCGCTGGCCATGGGCGCCTTCGTGCACGCGATCACCTCGCTCTTCCTCAGCTTCAACCCCGACGCAATCATTCCGTCGTTCGGTCTCATGATCGTGGCCATTGGCGTCGGCATCGCCGTCTATCGTCTGAAGGTCGGGCTCGGGCCGGCCACGATCGTCGGCCTGGCCCTCTTCGGCGGGCTAATCTTCCTGGGCGAACAGGTGCCCGTGCCCACCTACGAATGGTTCCTGTCCGATGAGGGCATGGCCCAGGTGGAGAAAGCGCGGACCGAAGCCAATCTCACGGCCCCCTACGGCGCCAACGATCTGGTCAAATACTTCCAGAAGACGGGCAACCAAGCGGCCCTCAAGGACCTTGCCACGGTCATTGGCAGCAAGTCCGACATGGGCAGCGCCCAGATCACCTGGATCGTGGTGCTGCTGGGCTATGGTTTCCTGGCGTCCGTGTTGCCCGTTTGGCTGCTCTTGCAGCCACGCGATTACATCAACAGCTTTCAGCTTTACTTTGCCCTGGCGCTGATCGTCGTCGGGCTGATCGCCGCCGCATTCACCGGCTCCGAGTTCAACGTCATCAACGCCGAGCCGATCCGCACCGTGAAAGACGCCCCACCGATGTTTCCCTTCCTGTTCGTGACGATCGCCTGCGGGGCGATCAGCGGCTTCCATAGCCTGGTCTCGAGCGGCACCACGGTGAGGCAGATGAACAAGGAAACCGATGCCCTGCCCGTGGGCTACGGCGCAATGCTCACCGAAGGGGCCCTGGCCGTGCTCGTGATCATGGCCTGCGTCGCAGGACTGGGCGCGGCCGCCTGGGCGCCGGGCGGCACCTACGCCTCGTGGCAGAGCATCAGTGGCGGCGGCCTCGGCGCTCAGCTGGCCGCAGTCGTCGATGGCGGAGCCAACTTCCTCAGCATGGCCGGCATCCCCCTCGCGCTGGGCAGCACCTTCCTGGCCGTCACCATCACGGCCTTCGCCTTGACCACGCTCGATTCCGCGACCCGCCTCCTTCGCTTCAACGTGGAAGAGATCTTCCGCTCGATTGGGCTCGACGCCCTGGCCAATCGGTACATCGCCAGCTTCGTAGCGGTTCTGGGCATCGCCGGCTTTTCGCTGGTGCCCGCGGGCAAGACCCTGTGGGTCCTGTTCGGCACCACCAACCAGTTGCTGGCCGGCCTGACCTTGGCCACGGTCAGCCTGTTCCTTTACAAGCTGTCGCGGCCGATGTGGTACACGCTCATCCCCATGGCGATCATGCTGACCATGACCATGTGGGCCATGATCGACAGCCTGCAAAAGTTCTACACCGACAAGCAGTGGCCCCTTGTCGTATTCTCACTCTTCGTGATCGGCATGAGCGTATGGCTGCTGGTGGAGGCGGGCCTGTCCTTCGCGCGGGGCCGCGGCGGCCTCGACTTCGGCGACGAACCGCCCCACGAATCGAAGGAAGAAGAACAGGCCGCAGCTTCGGCACACCTGGGTTAGCTGAACCGGCCTGACGATCATGAAACCGGACGCCAGACGCGCTCCATGATCTGCTTTTCCAGGTTGGCAGGTATCTGGTTGCCGTAGAGATCCAGCTCTCCAAGGGCCTGCAGGCCAGACCACTGCAAGAGCAGCTCGGCCCCACGCGAGGAGATCCCGTTCCTTTGCAGTCCAAGGATGCCCAGGCTGCCGGAACGAAGAGTGCGGAGCAATCGGGCCAGCCCGTCGTCGTCGAGCCGCAGGCCCGTCAGATTCAGGTCGACGAGCTGATCGAGCCAGCCCGCGTCCATCAGCGGCGCGAAGCCGCCAACCGGCGCCCGCGAGCCATAGAGCGAGAACTCCTGTAGTGCGGAGAGCTCTTGCGCCTGTGCCAGCACGCGAACGTGCTCCGCGCCGAGCACGACGTTGGCGAGGTCAAGACTCCGGACCTGTTTCATCACGGGCGAGTTGACTAGCCTTTCCAATGTGCGAACATGGATGACCAGCTCGGCCAGCCTCAGGCCGCGCAGATTGCCGAGCTGCGGGCTGCCGGCAAGGGCGTCAAGGGCGTCCTCCTCGAGCGGGTTCAGGCCAACGTCTAGGTACTGCAATCCGGCCAGGTGGGGCGATTCCGCCACAGCGCGCAAACCGCGAGCGCTGATCTGACACCGGCACACGCTGAGGTAACGCAGCTGACGCAGCCGCGGCGAACTGGCCAGTGCCTCCAGTCCGGCGTCGGAGATGCCAGTGCAAGACAGGTCAAGATGCTCGAGCGGGCCCAGCCTGTCGGAGTTCACCAACGCTCGCAGCCCCTGATCGGTGATCGTGCCGCTGCTCAGGCTGAGATAGGTCAACTGCTCGATGGCCGTCGCTTGCGCCAAGGCCTCGCCATCGGACGTCGACAGGTCATTGAAGCCGAGATCGAGGCGCTGCAAGCGACGGAGCCTGGTGTCGCCAGCCAACCCAGGCACGATGCCGCGAAGATTGCCTGAGTAGCCGCTGATGTCCAGTTGGGCCAGCCGTTCGACCAGGGGAGAAGCGAACAGGGCACGCAAGTCATCACCAACGAAGTCGTCGCCGGAGAGGTGCAGTCGTTCGAGGCGCTGCACGTGGGCAGCCCGGACGAGAACCTTGACAGCGTGCGGGTCCTTCTCCAGGTCCAGTGCCAGCTCGCGAAGATCGGCGAGGACGGGAGAGGCGGCCAGCGCGGCCCAGCCGCGCGCGTCGTTCTTGTCGGTGCCGAGACTGAGCCGGTGCGGGCGCAGCTGCCTGGCCTCGGCCAGCCTGTGCAGAAATGAGCTGTCCTCGCCATTGATGGTGAGGTCGCGCACCATATCCCGGTCGAGCAGATCGAGGCAATCGAGTGGCGGTTCATCGTTCCAGCCCACCGTGAGGGCTGAGCATGCCTGCACCTCAGGTGCGGATAGCAGCCTGCGGACCGCCTTGCGGTCGTCCCAGCCGTGCATTTCGAGGCGTTCCAGCCAAGGAACGGCGTGAGGCGGAAGCTTGCGCAGGACTTCCTCG
>JBFWSD010001152.1:0-3019 GCA_050248575.1 Gemmataceae bacterium | reverse complement strand
AACTGGACGCCTTCGATCGGCACGGACCAGTCCATGCTGACCTTGGCCGTGGTGGCATTCTCCGGGATGTGTTTGGCCTCGACCGAGACCGCTGCGTTGTAGAGGTCTCAGCATTCTCGTTCCAGCGAAATGACCAGTTCCTTGCCAACGGGCTGATCCTTCTCGAAGAAGTGCAGCGTGAGTTGCGGCCTGGTGCGGCCCACGAAATCCTCGGCGCGCAGCTTCACCGGCTCCGTGCCATCGGATGACACCGCCGCAAAGCGAAAGGTCATTTCGCCCTTCCACGTCACGAACAAGCTGGAACTGACCACGCTGACCTCGACGCGGTCGCCGGGATGCGGCCGCGGCCCCGGGCTGCCACAGCCAATCAGCCCGATCAGTACGAACGCCAGCAACCATCGCCTTGCCATCGATACCTCGCCTGTCTTACTTGCCGACAAAACAGGTATAGACCCAGATGTCGCCGTCGGGACGGATCACCCCCTCGCATTCACCGCTGAGCGTGACCAGTTCACCTTCGCGGATGCGATCGAACTCGGCCTGGGAGGTCATCATGCACTCCACGCACGGGCCGTTTTCCAGCCCCTCGAGAACCACGCGATACTGGTCGGCGGCCGAGCGGACGATGCCCGTCACCACCACCGCACGATTCAGATACTTGGCCTTGGCGGCGGTCGGGTCGTCCCGAAATTCCTTGAGGAGCGCGTCGGCGTCGGTCACCACGGGCTTCAACCCTTCGGCGAAGATGGAGGTGACCAGGATGGTGCCCGCCCCCAGAAGGGCCACTCCCACCACCAACATGCCCGTCCAGCGCCGCAAGGGCAGGTCCAGCCCTTCCCGCCGCTTCTTCATCGCTTTCTTGTAGCGATGCAGCAGGCTGTTGAAATGGCCCCGCCGTTCCTCTTCCGCACGCTGAAGCTGCTTGCGCGTGTCCGACGCGCGCTTCTCTTCGCGCTCGCGGGCGAGTTCCTGCTCGCGTTCGAAAGCGGCCTGCTCATCTTCAACGGCCACCGGCAGCGTGGCTGCCGACTCCGGCTGCGGTTCCGCCTCTGTCGCCGGTGGCTCGTCCTCTTCGATCTCCGCTACCCGGTCTTCCGCGGTGAAGCGTTCGAGGATCTCGTCGATCTCGAAATCGGGATCGTCGTCATCGGGTGCGGCCTTGTGATTGACGACGAACTCGCGTTCGTCTTCCTGCTCGGGCTGATCTCCGGCCAGGTCGACCGTTTGCTCGTCCTTGGGGGTGACCGCGGCCGGCACGGCGGGTGCGGTCTTTTCCAGCCCGTCTTCGTCGAGGTTGATTTGCAGTTGCGTGACGGCGCGCTTGCTGCGGCGCGGCGGCTCGGGCGAGGCAGCTTCCTCTTCGTTCACGTTGATGTTGAGCTGGGTGACGGCCCGCCGCCGCATCGGCTTGCGCGGCTGGATGACCGCGGGCCGCGGCCGCCGCCGCGCTTCCTCGCGCAGCCTTTCCACCTCGCGATTGCTCGCGTCGAGAGCCAGGCTGATGTTGTAGGCGACGATGGCCAGCCCGGTGTCTCCCTGGTCCGCGTTGAGCAAACCCAGCTGGGTGCAGAAGTCGGCGTTATAACGGCTGTCGAGCAGGGCCGCCTGCGTGATATCGGCCAGCGCCCGGCCATGCTGCCCGGCCTGCCGAAAAGCGCGGCTGCGGTTCGCATGAAACAGCGCGTTCTGCGGCTCGAGCTGCAAGGCCCGCGAAAAATCGGCAATCGCCTCCTCGTGCTGATTCAACTTGAGCAGGGCCAGCGCCCGATCGTTGTACGCCAGCGCATAGCTGGGCGCCAGCTGCACGGCAAAACTGAACTCGGCCACCGCTTGCTCGTGATGGCCGAGACAAGCGTGGGCGCTGCCGCGCACAAAATAAGCCGAGGCCAGCTGGCCATCGCGGGCCAGCGCCGCCGAGGCATCTTCGAGGGCGTCTTGATAGCGTTCCAGCTTGGCCCAGGCCAGGGCCCGGTTGAGGTAAGCCAGCGTGAAATCCCCGTCGAGGCGCACAGCCTGCGAGTAGTCGGCCACCGCCTGCGGAAAGTCGCCCCGGCGAAAATGGATGTTGCCCCGGTTGTTGAAGAACTGCGGATTGTCTGGATCGAGCTGGATGGCCCGGTCGAAATCAGCCAGGGCCGCGTCGCCGTCGCCGCGCAGGCGATGGGCCAGGGCACGTTCTTGCAACAGATCGGCCCGCCCGGGCGCAAGCTGGATGGCCTGGTCGATGTCGGCCAGTGCCCCTTCGAGGTCGCGCTGGAGCCGACGCGTGACGGCCCGGTCGAACCAGCTATCAACCGAACTGGGATCGAGACGGATGGCCTCGTCGCAATCGGCCACGGCCCGGTCGAACGCCTTGAGCAGCCGATACGCCAGCCCGCGGCGCTGGAAGCCGGCGGGATTGTTGGGATCGAGACGGATGGCCTCGCCATAGTCGGCCAGGGCGCGATCGAATTCCCCAAGAGCGCGATAGCTGTCGCCGCGCTGGAGCAACGCTTGCGTGAAGTACGGATTGCGTTCGAGGGCAGCGGTGAAGTCATCGCAGGCGGCCTGGTGCCGCCCGTTGCGGGCATAGGCGCGGCCGCGATTCAGGAACAGTAGCGCATTGTTCCCTTCCAGCTTGATGGCGCAGGTGAAATCGGCAATGGCCGCCTCGTCGTTGCCGAAGCCGGCGAAGGCGCTGCCCCGCTTGAAGTGACATTGAGCGTCGCCGGGCTGAAGCTGCAGGGCCTTCGAATAATCGGCGATGGCCGCTTCCCAGTCCTGGCACAGCCCGCGCGTGATGCCGCGCTGGCGATACAGCTCGGCGTTTTGCGGATCGTATTGCAGGGCCACGTCATAGTCGGCCAGCGCCAGCGCGTACTGCCCATTGAGCTGGTGGATGCTGGCGCGATGCCGCCGGGCCTCGAGGTGTGTCGGATCGAGGGCGAGCAGCCCGCTGAAGGCGGCGTTGGCCCCCTCGAAATCGCCGCTCTGATAGCAAGCCAGCGCGCGCTGAAAGCGAACGCCTGGCGACTCGCCG
>JBFWSD010001151.1:0-3020 GCA_050248575.1 Gemmataceae bacterium | reverse complement strand
CCAAGGTGAACTGGCAATTGCTACCAGCGGAGCGGTTGCTGCCAGCTTTCTTTGAGATCCGCGAGCGCGGCCCAGATGATCCACTCGCCCGAGCGGCCCGCGATGCGCAAGCGCGGCTCACGCACGGTGTTGCCCAGGCGCAAGCACGGCACGCCGGCGAGCTTCGCCTCGAAAGCGCCGCTGTTGGCGGGCTCCACCTCGACGAGGAAACGCGTGTTCGATTCGGCAAAGAGCAGCACGTGATCGGGCTCGTTGCTGCCCGCGGGGCCGATGGTCGTGATGTCGGCCCCCACGTTGCCTGCGAAGGCCATCTCGGCCAGCGCAACGGCCAGGCCGCCTTCGCTGAGGTCGTGACAGGCACGCACGAAGCCGGCGACGATGGCCTCGTGAAGCTGGCGGATGATCCGTGGGGCCAGCTCTCCGTCAACGCCGGGCACGCTGCCGCCTTGCAGGTCACAGACAAGGTTCAGGTGGGAGCCGCCCAGCTCGTTCTTCGTGACGCCGAGGAGATAAAGAGCGTTGCCGGGCTGTTTCAGGTCCATGGTGACGGCCCGGCGCACGTCGGGCACACGGCCCATGGCACTGATGAGCAGCGTGGGCGGAATGGCGATCCGCTGGTCCCCCGAGCGATACTCGTTGTAGAGGCTGTCCTTGCCGCTGATGAAGGGCGTGCGATAGGCGAGCGCCAGATCGCGGCACGCTTCCGCGGCCAGCACCAGCGAGCCCAGCACCTCGGGGCGTTCGGTGTTGCCCCAGCAGAAATTATCGAGGATGGCGATGCGCGCGGGATCGGCGCCGACCGCGACGACGTTGCGAATGGCCTCGTCGATGGCGGAGGCGGCCATGGCATAAGGATCGAGGTCGCCGTAGCGCGGGTTGAGCCCGCAGCCGATGGCCAGGCCAGCCCACGAGCCGAGCACGGGAGTGATGACCGCCGCATCGGACGGGCCGTCGTTCGCGGCCCCCACCAGCGGCTTGACGACGCTGCCCCCCTGCACTTCGTGATCGTACTGGCGGATGATCCATTCCTTGCTGCAGACGTTGTAGCTGCCCAGGATGGCCTTCAGAATCTCGGTCAGAGAGGTTGGGTCCTGCCCGGACGCGGCGACACGGAGACGCGGAGACGCGGGGCTCGTCTGATCGACGCTTGGCTTGCTGAAAGAGGCCTTGCGGATTACCTTGGGGCGGCCCTCGTGGAGGAAATCGAGATCCAGGTCGGCCACTTGCTGATCTTGATAGAAGAGGCGCAGGCGGCCCGAATCCTCGAAGTGGCCCAGCACGGCGGCTTCCACATCTTCCCCTTCGCACAGAGCGCGCAGCCTGGGCCATTCGTTGGGGGGCACGGCCAGCACCATGCGCTCTTGCGATTCGGAGATCCAGATCTCTGTGTACGACAGGCCATCGTACTTGAGCGGAGCATCTTCCAGGCGCACCATGGCGCCCAGCTCGGCAGCCATCTCGCCGACAGCCGAGCTGAAGCCGCCCGCGCCGCAATCGGTGATGGCGTGATAGAGGCGCAGGTCGCGCGCCTGCAGGACGACATCGAGGAGCTTCTTCTCGACGATGGCGTTGCCGATCTGCACGGCGCCGCCGCTGACTTGCTCGCTCTCGTGGGTGAGCTCGATGGAGGAGAAGGTGGCCCCGTGAATGCCGTCGCGGCCTGTGCGGCCGCCGACCGCGACGATGAGATCGCCCACCTCGGGCTGCTTGCGGGCACGTTCGACCGGAATGGTGCCCACGGTGCCGCAGTAGACCAGCGGGTTGGCCAGGTAACGTTCGTCGAAGCAGACGGCCCCGTTGACGGTGGGAATGCCCATGCGGTTGCCGTAATCGCGGACGCCGGCCACCACGCCCTGCATGACCTTGCGCGGGTGCAAGACCCCCGCGGGCAGCTGCTCGGGCGGCGCATCGGGCGGTGCGAAGCAGAAGACATCGGTATTGCAGATCGGCCTGGCACCCAGCCCGGTGCCGAGCGGATCGCGGATGACGCCGCCGAGGCCGGTGTTGGCCCCGCCGTAGGGCTCGAGCGCCGACGGGTGATTGTGCGTTTCCACCTTGAAGCAGACGTGGAAGCGGTCGTCGAAGCGGACCACGCCGGCATTGTCTTCGAAGACGCTCACGCACCAGTCGTCGTTGCCGAGCTGGCGGCGAATCTCCTCGGTGGCGGCAAAGATCGTTTCCTTGAGGAGGTTCTGGTAGGAGCGGCCCCCTTCGAAGTCGATCTGCCCGCGCAGCGTCTTGTGCGAGCAATGTTCGGACCAGGTCTGGGCGATGGTTTCCAGCTCGACGTCGGTAGGATCGCGGTCGAGGGAGCGGAAGTGGGCTTGAATGGTGTGCATCTCGGGCAGGCTGAGGGAGAGCTGCCCGTCGCGGCTGAGTTTTTCCAGCCCGGCATCGTCGAGCTGCCGCAAGGCCACCACGACGAGGCGGAAGGAATAGGAGCCCCCCAGGGTCAGGTGTTCGAGCGAGAGCGGCCCGAGCACGACTTGCTCGATGGCGTCGTTGGCCAGCACCTTGTGCAGGGCCGCATCCGGGCAGCTGCCTTCATTGAGGAAGTAGCGGCGGAACGTCCGCACCGACTCGACCGGAATGTCGAGATCGCGGGAAGCGTTGACCACGCTGAGGGCCACCGGATCCATGACGCCGGGCTTGAGCAGCACGGTGGCGGCGGCAGCGTTGGCTCCTTCGCCCAGGGGGCGCGTCTGCCCGACTTCGACGAGCGGGTCGACCAGCAGGCGCTGCACGAGCTGCTCGACCTGCGCCGCCACGAGGCTGCCTTCCAGCAAGAAACCATGGGCGGTGGCCGCGACCGGGGCCGCCCCCTGCCGATGCGTGAGCAGCTCGTACTCGGCGGCCACGCGTGCCCTCTCGGGATCCCGCTCCTTCGGCTTGATCTCAACTTCCCAGAGCATGTTTCGTCCTTTTCCTTGGCGGCTTACTATCGGTTGGCCTGGTCAAGCGCCTCGCGGGCCAGCTTTCCTTCGTTCAGAAGCTCGTCGAGCCTGGCGCGGTCTTGTTTG
>JBFWSD010001150.1:0-3021 GCA_050248575.1 Gemmataceae bacterium | reverse complement strand
AGGTTCCCACCTCTGCCCACTTTCACCCACAGCCAACCACAACTATATCTTGGCTTTTCCCCATTTCAAGAGTCAGTCGGAGAAAAATCGGTGAAACAAGTGCGCGCGAGCAATCGGCTGCGCGCCGGGGCAGTGGTACGCGAGTTGCCTTTTCAATCCGGCACAACGGAAGCGCCGGCCCGTCGGGATTTGCGGGCGGCACGGAGTTTGATCATGCATCAAATGGAGGAACTGATATGCGCGGACTGAAACTGATTGCTCTGGGCCTGCTCAGTGTTGCCCTCATCGGCTGCAGCAAGGAATCGGCCCAGGTCGAAGGGAAGGGCGGCAAGAAGCTCGAGCTGACCGGCCCGAGCAAGACCGACGTCACGCAGGGCGAGACGGCCAAGATCACCATCAAGGTCGATCGCAAGGAGTTCAAGGGACCCGTAGATCTCGAGGTCTCGCAGCTGCCCGAGGGCATCACCGTGCTCGAAAATGAGAAGCGGATTGTCGAGGGCAAGGATTCCGTCGAGCTGACGCTGAAGGCCACGCCCGAAGCGCCGCCGGTGGCCGGGCACAAGGCCCAGGTGGCCGCCAAGGCGGGCGAGATGAAGGTCGGCCCGATTGCCTTCGAGATCGACGTCGAAAAGAAGAACTGACCGGGATGTTTCGTGGGGTAAGGAAACAGGGACCCCGGTTCAGGGATGAACCCGAGCGTGCGTGCTATCTTGGACGGGGGCACGCACGCTCTTTTCTTTCTATAATCACTTCATGATCAGCGGCGAACAGCTCGTGGACGCTCTGGCGGCGGCCGGCGTCAGCCACGTTGTGTGGATTCCTGATTCGCATCTGGGCACGTGGGAGCCCGCGCTGCGCGACAGCCCGCGCATCGAGCTCGTGCGCGTGTGCCGCGAAGGAGAGGCGATCGGCGTGGCAGCCGGGCTGCTCCTGGGCGGCAAGCAGCCCATCGTCTTGATGCAGTGCACGGGTTTCTTCGAAGCAGGCGACGCCCTGCGCAACGTGGTCCACGACATGAAGCTGCCCCTTTTCGTGGTCGTGGGGGTGCGGAGCTGGCTGGCCCACCAGCAGAAGCCGACCAGCGACAGCTGCCCGACCTTCACCGAGCCCATCGTGAAAGCGTGGCAGATCCCTTACACGTGGCTCGGTGAGAAAAGCACGGCGGAGGAGCTGGCGAGTGCGTATCAAGCTGCCCGCGCCGAGAAGCGGGCGGGCATCGCCTTGCTCGCCGAGTAGCCGCAATCTACTGACTGTTCTCCGACTTATCCATCTCTTCGCGCAGCGCCGTGAGGGCACGCAGTTGCAGCATGCGCACGGCGCCGGCGGTGCGGTCCATCACCTGGGCCACTTCCTCGGCGGGCAGCCCGTCGAAGATGCGCAGCAAGATGACTTGCTGGTAATCGGCGGGCAGCCGCGCCAGGGCTTCCGCGAGGTGTCGCGCTCCTTCATGGCGGGCGGCCGATTCGCTCGGCGAGGGCTGTTCCGCCGCCAGCTTCTGGCCCAGCGTGAGGGCCGAGCTCTCCAGCCCGGCCTGCACCTGGTCGAGCGAGACTTCGCGATTGTGCGCGCGTTGCTTGGCGGCGTGGTAACGCGCCTCGTTGAAGATGTTGTGGGCCAGGATGCGGCGCAGCCACGCCATCAGGTCGCCTTCGTGCTGCCCGGTGAAGGCGTTGAAATCGCGATGGGCCTCGAGCATGGTCTGCTGCACGATGTCGGAAGCGTCGCACTTGGCGCGAAGGTGCTTGCCGAGCTGGACCTCGGCCAGCAGCCACAGGTAGCGGCGATAGCGTTCGAACAGCTCGGCCCGGGCCGTCTCGTCCCCGGCGCGGCAACGGCGAATCAGCTCACCGGCATCGTCGATCATCGCAACTCCTCATGCCTCGTTCTCACACGCGGCAAGTGGGGCAGGTTTTCAACCTGCCACGAAACTGCTTGCCGTCATGTCGTGGCAGGTTGGAAACCTGCCCCACGCGAATTAATTTCTTGCGGATGGCGTCGGCCATTTACTTGGCGATGCGTTGCCGCAGTTACTTGTCCATCAAGGTGAAGTGGTCCTTGCCCGGGAAGATCTCGATGACTGCGTCGCTGCCCAGCTTGGCGAGCGACGTCTTCAAGAGGGCCGTGGCGCCATCCAGGTAAAAAGTATCCTCGCCCCCCATGTAGACATGGACCTTGCCCTTGAGCCTGGGGCCGAGCTTGTCCCAGTTGCGTTCCAGGCACAGGCGGATGTCGTACTTCTCCCACGTCTTGGCGACGTCGCGATCGATCTTGCCGCTCTGACGATCCCAGAGCGGGCGCGGGCGGCCGTCGGCGCCGCGGGGACCAAACACCGCCTCGAACGAGCCCATTTGCCCGCCGTGGCCCAGCACCACTTCCATGTCGCAAAAATTCTTGGTGAACAAGATCGGCTTGGCGCCTTTGCGGGCCAGGGGGCGCAGCTTGCCCTCCTTGTCGACGAACAGGCTGTCGTCTTCATAGACGTTGACCTTCTGGAAGTCGCGGAAGTCGACCGAATCGGGGGCGGTGGACCAGCAGCCCCCGAAGAAGTCGGGATACGTGACTTGCAGCCAAAGGCTGGACCAGCCGCCCGAGGAATGGCCGGTGACGAAGCGGCCCGCGGGCAAGCCAAGACCGCGATGCTTCTTCTCGAGGGCAGGAATCAGCTCCTCGATGAGGGCACGGCCGCACGGGCCGTTGTTCGGCGAATCGGCGAACACGTGATGGCCCCAGCGCGTGCTTGGATCGAGCACGACCCACAACACCTCCTCGCCGTCCACGTTGGTGGGATCACGGCGGGCCGCCAGCGCATGAGCCATCGTATGCGTGCCGCCAAAGCCGGGGATCTCGTAAACCACCGGATAGCGTTTCTGCGGATCCTTGCCGTACGACTTGGGCAGGATGACGGCGGCCCGCAGGTGCGTGGGTCGGCCGTGAAACGACGACAGGAGCTTGCTCTCCACTTCCACCAGCTTCACGCGTTCCGAGTCCTTGAAGGCGGGCTCGTGGTAGACCTTGTCGATC
>JBFWSD010001149.1:0-3023 GCA_050248575.1 Gemmataceae bacterium | reverse complement strand
ATGCACAGAGCAATCAGGTGACGGGTCTTCATGGATACCTCGATGAGGATCGCTCCTGGGTTTGGCGCGCCGGGAGCGTCAGTTCCCGGAGAAAGCACGCCGTCGCGCCGCCGGGGGCTTGCAGTGTCATTTCTTTTCTGCTAACTCGAGGGCCGCCTTGACGATGTCGGCCGAGGTCAGCCCGTACTTCTTGAGCAGCCCGTCGGGCGGGCCCGATTCGGCAAACGAATCGGCCAGGGCCACAAACCGCATGGGCACCGGGAGCTGCGCTGCAGCCGACATGGCCACGGCACTGCACAGGGCGCCGTGCCGCAGGTGTTCCTCGGCGACGACGATCTTGCCCGTGTCGCGGGCCGCTTGCAAGACGGCCGCATCGTCGAACGGCTTCACCGTATGCATGTCGAGCACGCGGGCCTTGATCCCCTGCTCTTCCAGCTCGACAGCCGCGTCCAGGGCCGGGGCCACCATCAGCCCGTTGGCGATGATGGTGATGTCCTTGCCGTCGCGCAGGCGAATGGCCTTGCCCAGCTGGAACTGGCTGGCACTGTCGTAGATCTCGGGCACGTTCGGCCGCCCGGCGCGCAGATACGCCGGAGTCTTGATCTTGCCCAGCGCCTGTACCGCTTGCATCATCGAGTGTTCATCTGCCGGCACCACCACGGTGAAGTTGGGCAGCGAGCAGGCCAGGGCCACGTCTTCGATGCCCATCTGCGACGGCCCGTCCTCGCCGATCGAGATGCCGGCATGCGTGCCCACCACCTTGACGTCGAGGCAGGGAAACGCGACCGACATGCGGAGCTGGTCGTAGGCGTTGCACATGACGAAGGCGGCAAACGAGGCGAGCCAGGCCCGCTTGCCCGAGCTGGCCATGCCGGCGGCGGCCCCGACCAGGTTCGATTCGGCAATGCCCACGTTGAAGAAACGCTCCGGGAACTTCTTGGCGAAGTGCTCGGTGCGCGTCGAGTTATGCACGTCGCCGTCGAGGACGACAATGTCGGGGTTCTCTTCGCCCAGTTTCGCGAGCGCGACGCCGAAAGCCTCGCGGGTGGATTTGCCGGTCTTGCTTGCCATGGTGTGATTCCTTAGGCCAAATCTCAGTGCAAATCAAGTTGCTGGCACATCGGATATGTGCATCGCGGTTATCCACGGGATGTTGGTGAAGTCTTTCAGATTGTCAGTGATCAACGTCTGGACGCCTGCGTCACGCATCGTGGCGGCCAAGAATAGACCATACCATCGTGGCCCTGTGAGCTTGAGACTGGTTCCTTCGCGCAAAGCGCGCATCACCGTTCCGCGTTTTGGGTACAACTTTCCCAGGTTCCGCGAACGAAACAGGGTCGTCACAAACTTCAAGAAAACGTCTGGCTCCATTGGTTTGGCCACCACTCGTGGTCGTGAGACTACGGCTGCAAACTCCACAAGGATCTGCGGAGCAATGCAATACTTCCCGCGTTCGTGAAGGCCTTGATGCACAATCTGTCTGGCTGCGGCATGCAAGGGCGACTGCGAGTAGACAGCGCTGACAAGCACGTTCGTATCGAGCAGGGCGCGTGCCATCAGTATTACTCGTAGATATTGTCCCGCGAAATCGGGATCAGTATCGGGGCATCCACAATCGGAATCTCATCGGACCGTCGGTCCTGCCGGTGTTCCCAAGGTTTGACTTTCTTGGGAAGTTCTTTCATCCGAATGTACTCATCGAATCCGTAAACAGTCTTTGGCGAGCCATTCTTGCCAGTTACTACTACCGCTTTCTCTCCGTCAGCAAATCGTTGCAGGATTCGCCGGGCGACATCTGAAGCCAAGCTTGCCCCCTTGACCTCCGGAACTACCCAGCCCTGTGCCGTGTTCCTGACAAATCCCTGCTCGCGTAGTGCGTATAGATGCCGACTGGTTTGCACACTGTTGACGCCTTTGTGCATTTTGCGAGCTTCGGCAACAATGGTTTGAACCAGTCGCCTCAATGAGAACTCGATTTACGGCTGCCGCCTTTGAACCGAGTCGTCGTCCCCATTCGTCCACTTTCTTCTGGTCGTCATTCATGAGCCCCACCGCCGCATGGCTAATCCAGCGTGTTGGATAAAATCTTTGTAACATATCGTGGCACGATCATGTTCATGATTTGTCCACGAGGGCCAAAGCCTGCTTGGCCTCGTCGGCGGTCAACGGCTTGCCGTGATGGTTCGGGTCGCTCTTGAGCATGTCCTGGATGGGGTGGCCCTTGTGGGTGCGGGCAATGAGGATGCTGGGCTGCCCCTTGGTTTCGGCGGCCTTCTTGAAGGCGGCCAGCACGGCCTCGATATCGTGGCCGTCGATCTCTTGCGCGAACCAGCCGAACGCTTCCCAGCGCGGCGCTTGCGGCGTCAGATCGAGCACGTCCTTGGTGGCGCCCGTTTGCTGGTAGCCGTTCTGGTCGATGACGGCGCAGAGGTTGTCGAGCTTGTACTTCTTGGCGGACATGGCGGCTTCCCAGACCTGGCCCTCGCCGGTCTCGCCGTCACCCATGAGGACATAGGTGCGGAAGCTCTTCTTGTCGAGCTTGGCCGCCAGGGCCATGCCGACGCCGATGGAGAGCCCCTGCCCGAGCGAGCCGGTGGAAGCTTCCACGCCGGGCAGTCTTCGCTTGTTGGGATGCCCTTCGAGCGGGCTGCCCAGCTTGCGCAGCGTGAGCAGATCCTTGGTGGGGAAGTAGCCCGCCTCGGCGAGCACGGCATAGAGCAAGGGCGCGGCGTGCCCCTTGCTCAGCACGAAGCGGTCGCGCTCGGGCGATTCGGGCTTCTTGACGTCGTACTTCATGAGGCCGCCGAAGTAGAGGGCGACCGCGACTTCGACCGCCGACATGGAGCTGGTCGGGTGCCCGGAGCCCGCCTCGGTGGTGCTCTCGATGATATGCTTGCGGATGATCTTGGCCCGCGCCTTGAGGTCGGCCACGGATGGAGTTTTTGCCGCCACGATGAAGTCTCCCAGTTGCAAAGGATGCGTGGTTGCTTGAGAAGAGTCTACGATGGCAAAGCAGGTGTGTC
>JBFWSD010001148.1:0-3024 GCA_050248575.1 Gemmataceae bacterium | reverse complement strand
CTGGGGGGCGCGGTGGGAATCGTGCTTTTCCTGTTCTTCCTCATCTATCTCTGGTCGCGGCCCACCCCGGTGAGCAAGGAAGTTTTTCTCGCCCAGCTCCCCGAAGAGCACGTGCAGGCGGGCACCTTCAACAAGCAGGGCAAGACCCCCGCCGGCAATACCATCACCGTCAACGGGGCTACCGCCGAGAAAGGACTGTTACTCTTGCCGGCGCGTGACGGCGCGCCGGCTTCGGTGTCGTACCGGCTGGGGGGCAAGTATCGCACGTTCAAGACGACGGCGGCCCTCGACGACGCCTCGCAGGGTGAATTCGACGTGACCTTCAGCGTCATCGGCGATGGCCGCATCTTGTGGGATTTCCGCCGCCCGGCCGGTGCGGGCGCCCGCGCCAAGGCCTGCTCCATCGACGTGAGCGACGTGAAGCTGCTGGAACTGGTCGTCACCGTGCGCGGCGGCTTCACAGGGACCACGGGCTTTCTGCCCGTGTGGGTCGATCCGCAGTTGAGCGAATAGGCAGCCAGCTTACTTGACGAGGTTCCTCTTGCCGCGATCCTCGTAGCTGGGCCACCCGAATTCGCCGGTGGTTGGATCCTCCACGCCGAGCTCGCAGCGCGTCGCTCTGGGCAAGTCAGCAAACACACCTCGGATTCGCGCCTCGAGAAGCATGGCAACCAGAAACTTGCCGATCACCTCGGTAAGTTGACCATCGTCACATTTCTTCGTCTTGCCATTCGGCTGGATGACGGAGACCTTCTCCCCATCACAGACAGCCTGCACTGCTGGAAGCCACCCCTTCCGCGCGAGTTTGCCAAAGTCCGGATGGGTGGGATCGCCATCCGGTTCGCTGCCCGGCTTGGTATCGAAGTGCAAATGAACCCACGGCGTCGATTCGCTATCGCCAAGAGAGTAAATGAGGTCGATTCTGGAGACGGGCGGATGCTTCTTGGCCGTAGCCTTGGCCTTGTGCCTGGCAACGTACTTGCGGACCGCTGCGGCAATCATCTCTTGTACGTCGACGGCGTCTTTTCTCAGGTCAATGTCCTTCATGTGCACCTGCCGAAGAGGTTGAACAACACACCATCCAGCGCTCGGGATTCTACCACGCCCAACGGCCTGTCATCGGGTACAATCTCCACCACTTCCCGCCGAACCCCACGGCACTCAACGAGGTATGCATCATGCGAATCCGGATCGCCACTGCGTTGTTGTTGTGTCTGTCCGTTGGCCTTGCCAGCGCGGCCGATGAGGGCAACATCATCCCCGAAGGGGCCAAGGTCGAGAAGATCGCCGGCGATTGCCGCTTCACCGAAGGGCCCGCCTATGATGGTGATGGCAACCTCCTCTTCACCGATTCCCCGAACCATCGCATCATGGTGGTGCGGCCCGACGGCAAGGTCGAGGTCTGGGCCAAGAACACCGGGGACGCCAACGGCATGCGCTTCGACACCAAGGGCCGTTTGCACGCCTGCTGCGGCGAGGGGGGCGCCCGGGCCGTCGTTCGCTTCGACAAGGAAGGCAAACGTACCGTCATCGCCGACCGCTTTGAGGGCAAACGCCTCAACGCCCCCAACGATCTCTGCTTCGATAAGAAGGGCCGCTGCTACTTCACCGATCCCTGCTATGGCTCCAAGCCCAAGGACGGCGTGGAACGCTTTGCCGTCTACCGCATCGAGGCCGACAAGGGCGAACTGGTCCCCAACAAGGTTACCCGTGTCATCGATGACGTGGTCATGCCCAACGGCATCTATCTCTCCCCCGATGAGAAGACCCTGTACGTGGCCGATAACTCCCCCAGCAAGAAGGGCCCGCACACCCTGGTCGCCTACGACGTGGCCGATGACGGCACGTGCAAGCGCCGCGCCGTCGTCTACGACTTCAAGGACCATCGCGGCATCGACGGCATGGTGGTCGACGCCAGGGGCAACGTCTACGCCACCGCCGAGAGCGGCAAGCTGACGGGAGTCTACATCATCGCCCCCGACGGCAAACAGGTGGGTTTCATCCCGACGCCAGAAACGGCCACCAACTGCACCTTTGGCGGGCCAGACTTGCAGACGCTCTACATCACCGCGGGCCGCTCCGCCTACAAGATCAAGCTGAACGCTCAGGGCCAGCTGGTCTACCCGCCCGCGAAGTGAGCGCTGCGCCGGCGATTCCATAGAATATCCGCAACATGAAAACGCCTGCCAAACGTGACCGGGTCGATAGTGTCTCACAGCTCGCGGATCAGCTCGAACGCGACATCCTGAGCGGCAAGCTGGCTCCCGGAGATCGGCTGCCCTCCGAGCGTGACATCAGCGCCCAGATGGGAGTGAGCCGAAGCGTGGTTCGCGAAGCCCTACGGCGGCTGGCCAGTCTCGGGCTGATTCGCAGCGCGCATGGCTCGGGAGCCCGCGTCGAAGCGCCCAACAGCAAGCTCATCACCACGGGCTACCAGCACCTGCTCACGCGTCTGGGAGAATACAAGCTCGAAGATCTGGGGGCGGTCCGGCTGCCCCTCGAGACGACCATCGTCCGCCTGGCCTGCGAGAAACGCACCGACGAGCAGATCGAGCGGATGAAGAAGACGCAGGAAGTGCTCGGCGATCCTGAAGGGGACCTCGAAGCCCACGCCAAGGCCGATATCGAGTTTCACGCGATCCTGGCGGAGGCCACGGGCAACCCGTTCTTCGCCATCGTGCTGGAGCCCTTGCAAGAGCTGCAGATCGCCAGCCGCCGCCGCACGCTGGGCAACTACGGCGTCGAGATTGCCCACCGTCATCACGCCAAGATCCTGAAAGCGATTGTCAAACGCGATGTCGAAACCGCCGTCGCCGCCATGACCGAGCACATCGAAGCCAACATGCGCCACCTGCGCACCACGGAATAGCCCAAACCGCAGAAGGCCGATTGGCGTGACTGCCATGCTGAATTCTGCATTCTGAATTAAGCATTCTGTCTTCGGTGTTTCGTGTGATGCAGACACTGACAGTCATCTTGTGGGCGACCTTGCTGCTCCTGGCTCTGGCCGGGCCGTTCCTCATG
>JBFWSD010001147.1:0-3027 GCA_050248575.1 Gemmataceae bacterium | reverse complement strand
AAACTGACCGGCTTCAAGAGCAGCCTGAAGGAACTCAAGAACGGCGACGTTCTCCAGATTCTGCTGGGCACTCCGAAAGGCAACCCGAGCCCGGGCACAAAGGTGGCCCTCGCACCGGGCGGCGGCGAAGTTTCCGGCACGCTGACCAAGATCACCTCGAGCACCTTGACCCTGCGCGTGACGGGCAATCCGCCCGCCGGCACCAGCCCCACCCAGCAAGGGGGCAAGGGGCCGGCCAAGGTGGTCCTGACGCCCGAGAAAAAGCAAGCCTCGGTCGTGGTCATCAAGGAGCGCGGCACGGCCCCGGCCAAGCCGGGCGCCAAACCCAAGAACTGATCTGACATCGACTTACACAGCCCGGCGCCTGACGGCGCCGGGTTTCCTTTGCGCGGAACTCTCCCTCGCTGGCGGGGTTTCATACAAGGACGACTCTGTCCCTCACTTCTCCCAAAGGATGTTGCCATGAAGAAGCTCGTACCGCTGGCGCTCCTTGTCGCCGGTTTGTGGCTGGTGTCGGTGGCAGACTCGCAAGGGCAATTCCCGAAGCGCCGCCCGGGTCAGCGGCCCGGCGGCAATCAGCCCGGCACCGTCAAGGTGGATGTGGAAGTCACCCCCGCGGACAGCGTGGCTGTCCGCGTCATGGAGCTCAAGCCCGAGTTCGATCAGAAGGGCCGCCTCAAACAATACACTCCGGCCGAGGCCCTCAAGCTCAAGGGCGACACGCCCGCCGAGCAGAAACTGGTTGGCTACAAGACAGCCTACACCGAGCTCAAGCGCGGCGACGTGGTCCAGGTCAGCCTGGCCACGCCCAAGAAAGATAAGACGCTGACCCCGTCCGGGCAGTTTGCCGGCACGGTGATGGCCGTCGCTCCGAACATGCTCACGGTCCAGGTGGTGTTGCCCGCGGCCCAGGCGCAGGGCAAGAACAAGATCACCTTTCCTGCCGACCAGCGGGTGGCGGCGATGATCGTCATCCAGCAGCGTGGCGCCGATCAGCCCGGCGGCGATCGGCCCCGCCGCAACAAGCAGTGACCTTGCCCTGAAAGAACAACAAGCGGCGGGCTTTGCCCGCCGCTCGATTCGACTTGAACCACTCGGCCTGCAGCCGCGTGGTTTTTTGTTGTGCGCCGTTGCCCGCGCTGGTGCGCCGGGCCAGCCTCACTTCGCGTAATCGATCCACATGGGCGAGGCCCAGGCCAGTTCCTGGTCTGCTTGCGTGACGCGGATGTAGTAGTAGTGGACGCCCGCTTCCGGCTTGGGATCGGTCCAGGTGCCCTGGTGTTCGGTGCCCTTGGGCTCGATGGTGTGGACCACCTCGCTGTCGCGGATGACGTCGATCTTGGCAATCGGCCCGGAGCCGAAGACCTTCCAGGTCAAGGCGGGGGCTGCCGCCGTCTTGAACTCCGACCCCATGAGATGCTCGCCCGAGCGCAGATCGACGATGATGTTGTCGGTGGAGCCGTAGACGCGGCGTTTCTTCATGGCGTCCAGGATCGATTCGCGGTCGGGCTTCTCGGCCAGCACGTTGCAATACGAGATGTGCGTGGAGAAGTGATCGCTGGAGGCCTGGAAGCCGAGCTTGTAGCCCTTGGTCTTGAGGGCGTTGTCGAGGAAGCCGGCGGGCCGCCAGCCGCCGATATTGACCGGTTTCATCTTCTCGAAACCGGCGCGCGGGCAGCCCGGGTATTCGTACGACATCCGGTCCCCTTGATAGATCTCGACGAACGGCTCGACCTGGGGATCGTTGTCGCGCCAGTCGGTGCCCATGCCAGTGGCGCTGGTGTGGACGGCGCAGACGCCGTCGAGTTCCTTGAGGTAGCGGTAGAGCATCTTGGTGTCGTCGGCGTGGATGCCGGCGACGGCCTCGGTCTTGCCCGCGGCCAGGCGGGGCAAGGTCATCACGCCGCGCTTGGCAAAGACGCAGTTGCGATGGCCGTGCGGATACGACACGCTGCGTTCATAGGTGAACATGGGCGTGAAGCTGCCCTTGACCAGGTAAGCGTCGGTGAGTTTCTGGGTGAGCCACCAGGAGTATTCGCGGCCCGCGCCGTTGTCGTGATCGCCGTTGCCGATCCAGTCCATGGCGGCGGCGTCGATGGCGTAGCGGAACATGTCCTCGAGCGAGCCATCCGGGCCGCCATCCCAGGAGATCTCGGTATGGCGATGGAACTCGCCGCGCTGGACCTGGTACGACTTGCCGCCGATGGTCCAGCGGTAGGCGCGGATGCGCTTGACGTCGCCCTGCTCGGCCCTGGATTCGGCGACGATCTTGGGGTCTTTCGCCGCGGGCGCGAAGGCGACCAGCTTCGGCTCGATGGGATCGCCGGGCAGGTTCAGGTAGCTCATGTAGATGTCGTTGGCGATGGTCTCGGGGTTGGTGATGCGGTTGTCGGTGTTGTGGAGGATGCGCAGCCCGCCGGCGGCGTGGGGCAACAACACCGGGCGGTCGTCGAGCAGCCCGTCGGAGTGGCTGATCTCGATCGGCTCCGACCACTTGTCGCCTTGCAGCAGGCGGGCGAAGGTCAGCCAGTACGAGCCCGGATGGCTGCTGTAGCGCGTGCCGAATTTCTGGCGATAGGTGACCCAGATGCGGCCTTTGCCGTCGACGCCGATCTTCGGGTAAGCGTAGCGCGGGATGGACTCGACTTTCTGGCCCGTGTCGGGTGACTCCGATTTCTGCGCCAGCGCGGGCAGCTCGGCCGCCGGCGTCATCAGCTTGCCATCCACGAGGCATACGACCTTCACGGTGCGGGCAAAGTAGAGCGGATTGCCGGCCGTCTCGAAGGCGCCGAAGTCTTTGCCCCAGCGGACGGGGCCTTCTTCGTAAGCGATCCACAGCCGGCCCTGCGGGTCGTAGCAGGCGGCGGGACGGGCCTCGTGCATGCTGCTGGCGATCTTGGCCTCGTGCAGGGGCTTGTGAGCGACACCCTTCGGTTTGGCGCCATCCAGCACCGAGGCTTCGAGTTCATGGATCGTGATGTCCGAGTCTCCGTCATAGCGATCGGTGAGAACGGCGATCTTGTTGTT
>JBFWSD010001146.1:0-3028 GCA_050248575.1 Gemmataceae bacterium | reverse complement strand
GGCCTGTCGCGCGAGCACATCGGCGGCCGACGGTTCCGCGGACCCGTGAGCGTCATCTACGAGGTGACGGGCCGGGCCGTCACGTTTGAACCGGCATCGCCGCCGACGGACGTGTTCTGGGCGTTCCGGCAGGTGCCGGGGGAAGGGACGGTGTGCCTGTGGTGATCCCCCTGCGGGATTGTGTCGCCCGCCCGCCCCAACCCGATCAGGAGCCGTTCCGGCTCGTCACCCATCTGGAAGCGGTAGCGGAAGGGTGTGGCGACAAGAACGGCTCGCCTGAAGCCAGACTTGCCTTCTTGGCCGGTTTGGCCCACGATGCGGCCAAGGCGGCCGAAAACTGGCAGAACTACATCAACTCGAATGGGGCGATCCGCAAAGGGCCGCCCCATGCGCCGTTGGGAGCGGCGCTGTTTGCCTTCTGGGCAGAAAAACTCCTTCCCGGCTGGGAGTCAGATCGCCCTAGGCGCGAACGGTTGTACGATCTGGCCCTCGACTGGGTGCGAATGATCTACCGTCACCATGGCGCCTTGGACGACCTAGACGACCACCCGCCGTGGGTGGAGGCCAGCATGGCTGAAGAACACGCACCGCGGCGATTGCTGGCGACCTGTGATAAGCCCGGATTGGACGACCTAGTCCACACGCATTTCGCGGATTACGGCGGCCGGCTGGAGGAGTTCGACGGCTGGTTCACACAGCAATGCGACCGCGTCTGGCATTATCGACAGCACACAGCGCGGCCGAACTTGGCTCGACAATGGAAACAGGAAGGGGTCGAAGACGCCTACGCGATCCGCCTTGCCAACCTGGGCGCCAAGCTCATCTTCGCCGACCGGCGGCACGCGGCCGAATGGGAACCGGACGCTTTTCCGCCAGAGGAGATCGATTCCGCCATTGAACACCACGCAGCCATGTGTCGGGCAGAAGCTGAAAAAGCCCGGAAAAACAGCGCAAGCGAATTGGTGATCAACGCCCGGACGCGACGGCAAGAAGAGGCGCTCAACGCATATCGCCGGAAGTCCAATGCACCTGTCTTCACCTTGCTGCTGCCGACCGGCTATGGCAAGACGCTGACCGGTTTGCGCGTAGCCCTGGAAGCCGTGAAGCGGGGTCGCAAACGCTTGATCTACGTCGCGCCGTACATCAGCATCCTCTCACAGTCCGCGAGAGTGATTGAAGACGCGACGGGGCTGCCGGTGTTCCTGCACCACCATCTCTCGATCCTGGCTATGGGCGACGACTCCAAAACGGCAAGGAACGTCAATCCTAACGAGGCGAAGGAAGACCAGCAAAGAGAAGACCACCAGCCATATGACCTGCTCGACACCTGGCAAGCGCCCATCATCGCCACGACGTTCAATCAAATGTTTCGGGCGCTGTTTCCTGCGCGTGCCCAGGAATGCTTGCGTATTCCCGCCCTCGACGGCGCTTTCATCTTCATCGACGAACCGCAGATTGTCGATGTTACGGTCTGGTGTGCATTCCTCCGTGCCCTGGCTGTGATCGCCCGGCAACGCAACTGTCAGGTGCTCTTCACGACCGCGACTTTGCCCCCGGTCCAAGACGGCTTGGGCTTCGACCCGGTGCAGCTGGTCGACCCGGTGGAGCCGGTTGTCTGCCGATATGTCATCCGCATTCAGCCCGAACTGTGGAACGGCCAGCGAGTGGCCGACGAGGCTCGAAAAAGCTTCCAGAAACACGGGAGTGTCGCGACGATCCTGAACACCGTCCGGGACGCGGTACAAACGTACCAGGCCCTTGCTGGCGAAGGTAATCCAGATTGGTTCTTCTTGGCGGCAATGATGCTTTCGGGCCACAAGGCGGAGCGCATTCAACAGATCAAATGCCGGATCACGCCGGACGACGGCTCAAACAAAGAACGGTTGTCAACCGGCGTCGTCTGCACGCAGGTATTGGAAGCAGGCGTCGATCTCAGCTTCCGCTCACTGCTCCGCGCGATGCCCATCTTCTCATCCATTGCCCAGGCTGCAGGACGTGCCAACCGCCACGGGGAAGGTGAGCCCGCCGAGGTCGTTGTCTTCCGGTTCGTCCGCAATGACGGAGCCGAGAGCCGGCAGTACGTGTACCGGGATCGCAGCGCGCGGTCTCACACCGATCGCGTCTTAGCGGCGCACCCGATCTTCTCCGAAAGCCAGATGCCCGGAGTGCTCAAGGAGTATTACAGCCGTTGCTGGACCGAGAACCCACACACGACCCCCTTGCAGTGGTTCGGTGAGGCTGCCAGGGGAAAATGGTCCTCGCTGGCTGGTAAGGAACCATTCGGCGGAGACTACCCACTGGTCGATGTTCTGGTGCCAGGGGCCGAACATTATCTGCCCGAATCATATCGGTCCAAGTTGTCGGAGTTTCAAACGGACACTGCCGAGGGACTCCTGGAACGCTCCCTGGATCGGGCCCTGTGGTACAAGCTGGGGATTCACGACCGCAAGTTGTGGTTTCAAGCACGAAAGCGGCTGTCCGCGCTGCTGCGACAATTCACTGTGGCAGTCCCTGCGAAAATCGCCATTCGGATCGCCGAGCTGGTGCCCGGACGCGATTGGTTATGGCGCTTGAGTGATCCTCACGACTACTCTGACCGCACCGGTCTGGCTCACCACCTGATTGGAACCGACGAGGCGAGCGGTATCGCGGTCATCTAATCCTGCGAGGTAAACATGGAACTGCCGGCCTTGGCCCAACCAGCCGCCGAAATGCCCCCGATCCCGCTCACGGTCACCCATGTCTTGGAGCACCTATACTGCCCGCGTTTCACGTATTTCGAGCACGTACTGGCGATCCCAGAGCGACAAGAACGGCGGCCACTTGTACTTCAAGGACGCCAGGTCCATGAGGCACGCCGAGGCATCAATCCGAACTATCTCCGCAAGAAGCTCGGCGTGGTTGGCCGCGCGTTTGACGTGCCGCTGGCCTCCCGCGTACTTGGCGTTCGAGGGAGTGTCGACGAAGTGCTCACGTTGGCCGACGGCACCATGGCCCCATTTGATTACAAGTTTGCCGTAGCTCCCCG
>JBFWSD010001145.1:0-3030 GCA_050248575.1 Gemmataceae bacterium | reverse complement strand
AGCGATCCTCCGGCTCTTGTTGTTTATCAGGTATGCCATGAGCACGGCCCGGCGCAATCTCGAAGTGAAGGCCCGCTGCGGCGACCTGGCCCGGGCCAGGCAGGTCGTGCAGGAACTCTGCGGGCCACCCCGCGTGGAACATCAGGTCGACACCTACTTTCAGGTGCCGCGTGGCAGGCTCAAGCTGCGCGAGATCGACGGGCAGGAAGCGGCCCTCATCGCCTACGAGCGGTCCAATGAGGCGGCCACCCGGCTCAGCCATTATCACCTCGTGCCAGTACCCGATCCCGACGGGCTGAAAACGGCCCTCGCCATGACGCTGGGCCTCCGCGGCCAGGTCCGCAAACGCCGCGAGATCTCGCTCCATCACCACGTGCGCATCCACCTCGACGAGGTCGACGGGCTGGGCTCCTTTCTCGAACTGGAAGCAGTGCTGAAGGAAGGAGAGGCGGCAGACGATTCGGCCGCCCGCCTCGATGATTTGCTGGCGCGCCTGGCGGTCGGGCCGCGCGACTTTCTCGCCGTTTCCTATGCGGATTTGCTGGGGCTGGCTTAGCTCGAGTACCAGTCCATGCTGGGGCAATAGTCTTCGCCCTGTTCCCAGGCGGCGATGGCCTTCTTCAGGAACTGGGGCTCGACGCGGGCTCCTTCGCCGGCGTCGAGATAATCGATGCTGATGGAGACGCCCAGCACGCGATCGGGTGTGCAGCCCATGTCATTCAGCATCTGGCAGTAGGGCTGGAAATCGTCGGGCAACGGCCGCGAGATCTGCTCGATCCATTTGCGAAACTTCCTCCGCTTGCTTTCATCAAGCGAGAGGTAAAACTCCTTGAACAGCCGCAGCTTCTGGTCGAGCGCGGCCAGGTTGATGGCAATGAACTTGCCAAAGTCGAAGTCCATTGGTGCTTCTCCCCGCGCTGACATGTCAGAATCTCCCCTGTTCCAGTCTACATCATGGCGATCACGGATGCACAAACTCGTGTTCGGGATTTCGCACGGTCAGCACGGGGCACGGAGACTTGCGTACTACCTTCTCCGTCACGCTGCCCAGCAGCAAGTGCACCAGCCCGCCGTGGCCATGCGTCCCCATCACGATCAGGTCGATGTTGCTCTCCCGGGCATATTCGACGATCTCGTGGTAAGGAGTGCCGAAGCGAACTTCCTTCACCACCGTCAACTTTTCCAGCGCGTGCATGTGCACCAGCCGGTTGAAGGCGGCCACCACGGTCGCTATCAGGTCATCCCGCGCGGGCATGGGGGGCGGCAGCGCCGAGATCACGTCGGGGACGACGATGGCCAGGTCTTGCTGTACATGCAATAGATGCAGTTCGGCCCCGAATCGTTCCGCGAACGTGCCCCCGTACGTCAAAGCAGTCTCGGAATGCTTGCTAAAATCGGTAGGCACCAGCACCCGCCGCAGGTCAATCATGATACAACTCCATCTGGAGCCAGGACTTGCCGCTGAATGGATTGTAACCTGAAGCGCGGGCCCAGAAGAGCAGAAAAGCACGCGCGCATTCACGCGGAGCATCGCTGGGTATCTCCCAGCGCGGCGCAGCCCCCAGATTTCTATCCAAAGCGCCCGCGAATGAACGCGGACTGCGTGCGCGGATTTTCGCGGCTCCGTGATAACAGATAAGCAAGTTTACCGACGTTGGACGAATCCGCGCGCTTCCGCGCACGCAGGTCCGCGTCAATCCGCGAGCGTATTTGGGGCATTCAGATCGTATTGGCTCGACGATGCGTGTACGCATCCGCGCAGCGCCGCGTGAGTTCGTGGGCGTGTTTTGAACTCACGCCGCCAGGCGGACGCGCTTGCGGAAGAAGTTCGCGCAGCTCTGGATCACGCGCCGCTGCTGCTCCTCGGTGATCTCCGGGAAGATGGGCAGCGCCAGCACCGACTGGCAAGCCTGCTCGCTGGCCGGGAAGTCGCCTTCTTCGTGCCCGAGGTAACGCAGGCTCTCTTGCAGATGAAGCGGGATGGGATAGTAGATGTCGCAGCCGATCCGTTCGCCGTGCAGATGACGGACAAGGGCGTCGCGCTCGGCAGCGGCGACGCGCACCACGTATTGATTGAAGACGTGGCGTTGCGGCCCGCGCACCACGGGCCGCTCCAGGAACGAAGCCACGTGCAGCTCGTTGATCAGCTCGTCGTAGCGGCGGGCCGCCTGCTGACGAGCTTCGATCCAGCCCTCGACCAGGGGCAGCTTCACGCGCAAGATCGCCGCCTGCACGGCATCCAGCCGCGCGTTCCAGCCCATGGATGTGTGCTGATACTTCTTCTTCATGCCGTGCACGCGCAGCTCGGCCATGTGCTCGGCCCAGTCGGGGTCGTTGGTGACGACCATGCCGGCGTCGCCATAGGCACCCAGGATCTTGCTCGGATAGAAGCTGAAGCAGCCCACGGCGCCCAGGCTGCCCGTGCGTTTCTGCTGGTACTCGGCCCCCAGGGCCTGGGCCGCATCTTCCACGATGGGCAGATCGTGCCGCTCGGCCACGTGCCACAGGGGCTCCATCTCGGCACACTGCCCGAACAGGTGAACGGCGATGATGGCCTTGGTCTTGTCGGTGATCTTGCTCTCGACCTGGTAGGGATCGATGTTGAAGGTGGCCGAGTCGATATCGGCGAAGATGGGCTTCGCGCCCAGGCGACATACGGCCTCCGCGGTGGCGAAGAAGGTGAAGGGGGGCAGGATGACTTCGTCCCCTTCGCCCACGCCCAGAGCTTCCAGGCCAAGAATGAGGGCGTCGGTGCCCGAGCTGCAGCCCACCGCGTGGCCGACGCCGCAATAGTCGGCAACTTCCTGTTCGAGGGCGGCTACTTCCGGGCCAAGGATGACCTGGCCCGAGGCCAGCACGCGGGCCACGGCCGCCTCCACCTCGGCCTGCACTTGCTGGTACTGGGTTTGCAGATCGCAGAGAGGAACGCCCGATTCGCGCGTGCTCATGTGCCGACTCCTTCCGGCCCGAGGGATGGGAACGCCCGAAATTAGTAAGAGACGGGCTGCCCGGTCAAGCCAGCTTCGCGGC
>JBFWSD010001144.1:0-3033 GCA_050248575.1 Gemmataceae bacterium | reverse complement strand
CCCCACCCCAGCGCATGAGGCCACGACGCTGCACGCAGGCAGGAGCAGAGTGTGACGCACGAAGCTGATGCAACGAAGCCCGTGGAGGTTGCCAACCTCTCCCGCGCCGAGATCGAAAACGAGGTCGACGGGCTGGAGCAGCGTCTGCATCGCTTGCGCGGCAGCCGCTCCGTGCATAGCGAGGAGGCGGCGGCCGAGCTGCAAGCCATCGAGTTTCGCCTGCGCGAACTGGCCGTTGCGCTCAGCCGCATCGAGAACGATATTTCCACCGCCGAGCTCCAGTCGATCTTGCCTGACGTGCGCGACTGGGCCGAGGTGGCGGAATCGCTCGAATTGAATGAGACGGTACACGCGGCCCGCAAGCTCGGCCACGAGCTGGCCATCGAACGCGCCGAGAGCTGGCGGCAGACGGTCGCCAAGCTGGGTGAAGCACCAACTCCCGATCAGTGCTTCAACGCCTTGCTGGTGACGAGCGGGCTGGAATTCGAGGTGCTCGGTCACGAAGCACGCGAGCACAGCGATATCCCCGTTCTGGCCGAACTGCGCGGCGAGCTGCGCGAGAAGTTTCTGCGCAGCCTGGAAACAGCTGCGGCCACCACCGATCAGCGCGAACGCTGGACCGAAGCGCTGGCCGACCGCAGCGAAGCTCTGCTGTCGGCCCTGCCAGACTATTCGCCGCGCCGAGCGAGCACACACCTCGATCTGCTGTCCGCGGACGTCAGGTGGCACCTCGATCATGTCGAGTGTCAAAAAGGGCCGCGCCGCACGCGTCTCGAACGCAAGTATCGCCGCCTCCGCGCCGAATGGCAGGAACGCGTATTGCAAACGCGACTGGAAGGGACCTTTGGCCGCACCCTGGTGGGCTGGTTCGAGCGACTCATCCTGGTGCTGATCTTCGCAGTGCTGGGCCTACTCGTTTTCGAATGGGTGCGCGATCCGGAGGAGGGCTCGGAGCTCCTTTTCTGGCTCACCATGGTCGACACGGCCATCTGTGCCGTTTTCCTGTGGGAATTCTTCTTCAAGTTGTGGCTCGCCCCCGAGCGGGGCCGCTGGTTCTATCGCCACTTCCTCATCGATCTCATTCCGTCGATCCCGTTTGGTCTCTTGCACCTGCACGCGGCGGACTCGCTGCGCGCCGGGCGGCTTGCCCGCTTTCTGCGTCTGCCGCGCCTGGCCCGTTACTTGCGCGTGGCCCGGCCGATCATCCGCGTCTTTCGAGTCTACGGTTTTCTGGCCCGCGGGCTGGATAGACTGGCGCGGCAGTACTCCAACTTGCTCAACCGCAACATCGTTCTCTATCCCACCCGCGCGGAGCGACAGGAAGCGCAAAGGCTCTCACAGAGTCTACCCCGGCGTTTGCGGCGTTTGCGTGCCGGGGTCAACGGCCGCTGGCGTCATGTGCTTTTGTCGAGCAACCGCCGCGAACGCAACATCGTGGCCCAGGCGCGGCTGGAACCGCTGCGGCAAGCCTATCAGGGCGGGCTGGTACGCTTCGATGTGGGCGCCGAGCAGGTCGTCGTCGCCCATGACATGCCCGCCGACATGCTGATTCGCCGCCTGGGCACCATGAATGCCCAGGAGATCCAGGCCGAACTGGGGGATGATCTGACGCGCCGCTTGGCCCGCATCGTTCGCTTGCTGGCCCGTGCGCCGTTTCGCTGGTTCCCGATCCTCAGCAGCATCGTGCCGCGCCTCAGCCGGCACTACACCGACGCCGACACGGTTTCGGCGGCCGCGCGGCGGCTGTGTGCCACGCTGGCGCGTTACTACAATCGCTGGTTCTGGACCGCCGACCTTTATGGCACCATCACGCCGTCGCAGTTCGTGGACCGGCTTGGCTCGGTGCTGGTGCGCGGCGGGCTCCGGCCCGCGTACCGCCTCACGCTGTTCGGCCTGGCTTTCCTGCTGGTCGAGGCGATCCTGTCACTCTTCCGGCTCGACATACTGGAACCGATCGAGAAGATGCTTTATCAGTTCCTCGGGCTGCCCATCGTGGCACTGGGGGCAGTCTGCTACCTCATCGTGCTGATCGGCTTCTGGCTGCAACGCATGGCACGCGAGGCCACCGAGTTCTACGAGCGCGCCGCCGACGCCCAGTTCCTGGCCCTGATGGAGATCATCCGCAGCCGCTTCTTCGAACGGGATTCACGCATTTTTGCCACACGCGTCTTGCATCCGGAGCGACAGGTCCAGCAGGGCCAAGAGGCAACGCCCATCGAAGCCGACGAGCAGGATTTCGCGGCGCGCATCCAGGCCTGGCTGGTGGGCGCGCACATGAAGGGTGGCGAGGCCCATCTCCCCTTTGATCCCGTGGAACGGACGCTCTTGCTCTATCGCGATTCGCTGGACGGCGCCTTGCTGGTCGATTCCGATACGCGCACGACGAATCAGCTGCTGGGGAACCCGGCCCTCCATCGTTACGAGGCCCTGTCGCGCCGTTTCAATCGCCGCGAAGCCAAGCAGCTCGCCAAGCTCGATTTACAGCGGCAAACCTCGTTCAGCGGCCCGTATGTATGGTTCAACCTGATCACGCGTGTGATTGCCCACTCGGCGGCCCGGCTGATCATCGACTACAATCGGCATGCCTTGCCGCGCGCGGAACTGGCTCGCGCCAATGCCACCGAGAAGGAGCGTTTCCAGACCTGGCTGGCCGCCGAGCGTACGAGTTTCACGGCCGACGACGAACCCGCCATGGGGAGCGAGGCCGACCCGCGCGTCATTACCACGGCCTTCACGGTGCTGCACTTCCTTGATGACGATCCGCAGCGCGACCACGAGGTGGAAGAACGCTTTGGCCCCGAGGTGCTGAAAAGGCTGCAGCACGATCGACGCCTACTGATGCGGCGGGTGTTCGGCACGTATCCCTTCCATCATCTGCCCCGCGAGATGCGCGTGCTCAACTTGCATGTGCTCTACGAGAACTGGCTGGCGGGCGGCCGGGCCGTGTTTCTGCCCGTGCTGGTGTGCTGGCGTCTGTTCGGGCAGGTAGGCACGCTCTGGGCGTGGCTCAAGCGCAGCCTGCGCGAGCTACGG
>JBFWSD010001143.1:0-3034 GCA_050248575.1 Gemmataceae bacterium | reverse complement strand
GCCAGGAACACGTGCGGGTCGTTGACGAGAGCGCGGGCAATGGCCACGCGCTGCTGCTGCCCGCCGGACAGTTGCATCGGCCGATGATCGAGCCGGACTGCCAGCCCGACCAGGCCGGCCAGGTCGACGCAGCGTTGCCGCGTTGCCTCGGACAGCTTCGAGCCCTGGTACAGCAGCGGGATCTCGATGTTCTCCACCACCGTGTATTGGGGCAGCAAGTTGTACGACTGGAAGATGAAGCCGAGATAGCGGCTGCGAATCTCCGAGAGCTGGTCGTCGTCCATGGCGGAAACGTCTTCGCCGCCGAGATAGTACTGCCCGGAGGTCGGGCGGTCGAGGCAGCCCAGCACGTTGAGCAGCGTGGACTTGCCCGAGCCGGACGGCCCCATGAGGGCCACGAACTCCCCCTCCTCGACCGAGACGTTCACGCCGCGCAGAGCGCGCACGGTGACGGCGCCCAGATCATAGTTCTTCGTGAGGTTGACGACGGCAGCGACGGTCTTCATGGCGGGTCAGTTATCAGGCCCGGGCAAGCAGCCCGGCTTCTTCATAATGTTTGGACATCGTTCGCGACAAGCACAGGAAGCCGGGCTACTGCTAGCCGGGCAGCGAGCGCGATCAGTCGGGTACCTCGATTCCCTGCGACTTGAGCGACTGCTTGACCTTCTCGCGGAACTGCTCGGGGACTTGCTGGAGCATTTCCTTGCGCTGGGCAGGAGTGGCGCTCTGGAAGCGTTCCTTCATCTGCGCCGGATCCATCTTGCCGCGGCTACCACCCTTGGTCTTCGCCTTGTCCTGGCCCGGGGCGGGCCGTTCCGGCGGCGGCATCTCTTCCTTCGGCTTGTCGGAAGGCAGATTGGTCGCGCTGCGGTTGGGCAAGCCCCCCTCGCGGATGCGCGATTGATCCTTGACCAGCGATTTCGGGTTCAGCACCACCATCTCTCCTTCGACCAGGCCCGCCTTGATCTCGGCTTCCTTCTCGTTGGAGATGCCGACGGTGACGGTGCGTTCTTCGGGGCCCTCGGGGGTCATCACGTAGCAGATGCGTTTCTGCCCCATCTCGGCGGAGCCGACGATGGCCTGGATGGGCACCTTGAGAGCGTTCTCGACCTGGCTGTCGGTGAGGATGGTGACCTCGGCGCTCATGCCCGGTTTCAGCCCGGGCAGCGTCTCGTCAATGGCCACCAGCGTCTGGTAGACCTTCACGTCCGACGAGAGAAAATGCGTCTGCGAGGCCACGGTGGCCACCGACTTGACGTGGCCGCTGAGCGCGCGGTTCTGGAAGGCTTCAATGCGGACGGTGGCGGACAGCCCGGGGCGGACGCGCGAGATCATCGCCTCGTGAACCTTGGTATTCACGACCATGCGGCTGAGGTCGGGGATCTGCATGAGCTTTTGCCCTTCGCTGACCGGCTCTCCCTGGGCGATGAGCGTCTGCCTGGAGCCCGAGCTGAAGCGGCTCTGCTCGGGGACGTGATAGACGACCAGCCCGGGCTGGGGCGCGTGGATCTCGCACTTGGCGATCTCGAATCTCACGTCTTCGAGGCGTTTGAGCTCCTGTTCGTGGATGGAGATCATCGAATCGAGCGTGACACGGAACTGGGCTTCGGTGGCCTGTGCCTGGATGTAGGCTTGCTCGAGGGCGCTGCGCATCTGGACGATGAGACCTTCACGGCCCTTGCGTTCCTTGACGGCGGTGAAGCGATCGAGGACGTTCTTTTCTTCTTCGAGCTTCTTGAGGGCCAGGCGGGCACTTTGCAGGCGCGCGCCGTCTGCCTGTGCTTGATTGGGAGTGACGTAGCCGCGCTTCGACATGCGGTTGGACCAGGCGGCGCGCTCTTCCCACATCTCCAGGTCGGACCTGGCCATGAGGATGCGGCCGTCCACGTCCTGGGTGAGACGGGCATATTCGCCCCCTTCCGGCCGCAAGAACTCGCTGAGCCCGCTCCAGGGAATGTTGCCCACGAAGCCAAAGCTGGGTGCGTAACCCAGCAACGGCACCACGTCGAGCGGCTCGATCTCGGCCTTGCCGCGATAGAAGTAGAGATCGAGGATGGCTATCTCGAGGTTGTTCTCGGCAAAGGCAATGTCGGTGAGGTTCTTCTTGAGCTGGATGTCGTAATCGGCCTTGGCCTTGATGCGATTGGCCAGCGCCGTGGCGACGTTGATCTCTTGTTGCTTGCGCTGCTCGATCAGGCCGGAATCGTCGAGCTTGATGAGCAGGTCGCCCTTTTCGACCTGGGTGCCGTCCTCGATGACCCACTTGATGGTAGTGGCGGCCGTGCTCCCCTTGGTGCCGGCCTTCACCTCGCAGTTGATCTCGCAGTTCTGGGCCGATTCGAGGGCGCCGCGCTCGGTGATGGTGACGTGAAGCGGGCCGTAGGCGACTTTGTGGAGGATGAGGTTATCATGGCTGACGCCGCGGCCCAGCAGATACCAGGTGGCGGCTCCCACCGTGCCCGCGCCCAGCAGCACGACGGTCACCAGCAGCAACTTGACGCTACTTCTTGACAGGTTCCGGGAGGACGCGGGGGGCAGGGAGCTCGGGCCCGTCGCCGCCGGGTTCGCCGATTCCAGGTGTGTTGCAGGTTGCGATCCCATCGTTCCAGACTCCACGTTGGTCGAGCGGCATGAGGTTCAAATCTCGGTATAGACTCATGCGCCGCTGCTGATATTCGATCCAGATGCCGTACAGGTCGTTCTGGGCTCGCAGGAAGTTACTCTGCGCCTGGAGCAATTGTTGCGTCAAAGCCGCCGGATCGCCGCCACGGACCCCCGCGCCCGATTCGGGGGCGCCCACAGCACCGGGCTCACGGCCCGGTCCGGTGGGCTGCTGCGGCTGACTGAACGCTTCCAATGCCAGGTCCACCTGCTGGTAGGCCAGCTCGACGGCCCGCTGCTGCACTCTTTCATAGCGATCGCGCAACGCCCGCAATTGGTTCAGCTGAGCCCGGACCGAGAAGACCACGGCGTCTTCCGAGGCCATCAAGTTGCGACGCTGACGCTGGTAGGCGATCAGGGCGACCCGGTAGCT
>JBFWSD010001142.1:0-3035 GCA_050248575.1 Gemmataceae bacterium | reverse complement strand
GGTGATTGGCGCTGGAACCGAACATGCGGCGCAGGATGCCCCATTCGAAGAATGGTTTGAGGCGATTGCGCGACGAGTCGAGGATGCGCAGCACTTCGCTCGACCGGCTCTGCGTCAGCTCTTGCCATTCACTACGCAACCGATGTGGAAGACTGTCAAGGAGGGGCTGGTGATAGTCGCTGCCGGGCATAAGAAAATGGGCGCAGTCGGCGATGGTGAGCCCGAGCTGCGCGGCGGCGTAGAAGGCGTTGAATGTCCAGCGTGCCAGCCGGGGCATGGCCTCGATGTTCACGTCCTCCCAGGCCCGCAGGATGATGTCGGTCGCGCGTGAGACGCGAAAGTAGCAGTGGTCTTCCGTCTCGAAGACGAGCGGGTTCATGCCGATGACGACGTCTTCGCGGCTCGGTTCAATATAGACGAGGCGCGCGCGGACGTCGTCGGTGCAGTAATCCGAGGCCATCCAGAGCAGCAGTTCGTAGGAGAGGTTGCCCATCCGGTCCCAGATGATGATGCAAGAGTCATCCTGGGGATCGAGCATGAGCTGGTGCAGGATGGTGTGGATGGCGGTCGTCTTGCCCTTGCCGGTGCCGCCGATCAGGTGCCAGTGAGTTTCGAACGATGTCTTCGGCAAGCGTACCGGCGTGTGTCTGGCGGGGTCGTGTCCCAGCAGCAGGTGCTTCATGCCAGTTCCTCCAGGAAGCGAGTCGTCAACTCGTCGTACTTCGTGCGCAGGTTGGTCATCATCGTACGCTTGGTACGATCGTCCACGGAGAGGGCCTCGATCGTTTGCTTCTGTTCGTGGAACCAGTGGGCAATCGCTTCCAGGCTCTGAAACTTTGGTGTCGGTTGCACCTTCTCGGAGTGCTGACGTAACATGGCCTGCAATTGTTGCGCCCACTGTTCGACGTACTCTGGGTCATGGCAGTCGCTCAGGTACTTGTCCAGGAACGCATCGAAGAGTGCCCGTGGAAACCGGTCGCCGATTTCGGGGGCCAGCAAACCGTAGAGCAACTCGCAGTTCCCCCGTGCCCGTTCTCGGCGAACTTGAGCTTTTTGCTCATGCTGTGCCCGGCGGTCGGCCTCGCGGCGTTCCCGCTCGCGTTTCGGGCCTTGCTGCTGAAATTCCCATTCGGCGCGCCGTCGCTCTCGCTCGAATTGACGTCGCAGCTTTCGTTCGTCGCGGGTTGTTTGGAAGCGTGTCCAGCGGGATCCGAGCCAATGCAGTCCTGCTCCGACGGTCAGTTGATAGGCCGTGACGATGATCGGCAGCAAGATCCAGGCAGCCCCGAGCACGAGCCCCGAGGCAAACAGTCCGCGCACGACGATGACGACCAGTTCACCGGCAGCGGGCAACGGCCAGTCCCAGGCGCGAAAGGTGCTGTAGGCGATGAGGACGACGACCGACAGGCGAAATCCCCAGACGCGCAATTGACTTCGGTCGGCCACCAGGCGTTGGCCGATGTACACGAGGAGACCGACAAGCATCGGCAGGGAGCAGTAGTCGTCCTGCTCGACCAGCTGGAGCAGATCGTCGAGCCACTTCATGACCTTCCTCGGCAGAGATTTGAATCGACCTGTTTGCTCAGTCGCAACTTCATCGGTCGTTTGACAGAGTCTCCGTGCCGTTCCAGATCAATACCGTGCCATCCCAGCTCGCGGTGGCGAGGAGGTTGCCGTCCGCACTGAATTCGACGCAGTTAATGCCGCCGGTGTGAGCTGCCAGTGTGAGAACCTCACGACCGGTCTGGGTCTCCCAAATCTTGGTCGTCTTGTCGACGCTGCCGGTGGCCAGTCGCCTCCCATCGGGATGAAATGAGACGCTCGTGACCTTTTGAACATGCCCGCGCAGTGCGCATTCCAGATCACCCGTGGTTACATTCCAGATTCGCACGATCTTGTCGTCGCTCGCGGCGGCAACGCGCGCGTCGTCCGGACTGAACTCGACGGCGTTCATTTCGAGGGGGGCCTGGAGAACCCGGTCGGTGTTGCCGGTGTCGAGGTTCCACACACGAACGCTGCGGTCCGCACTTGCGGAGGCCAGCCGCCGGTTGTCCTGACTGAAGGCTAGCCCCCTCACTTCCAGCGCGTGGCCCGACATGGCAAGCACTTCCTGTCCGTTTTCGGCATCCCAAACCTTGACGATCTTGTCGGTGCCGCCAGTAGCGAGCCAACGACCGTCCGGGCTGTAGCGAACACAGATCGCTCCCTCGTGAGGGAGACGAAGCACCTCATTGCCCGTCCGGGCGTTCCAGATCTTGACGCTTGCACCTCGGCTGGCACAAGCGACCTGTTGGTCGTCCGGGTGCCAGGAGACACTGAGCACACCGCGCCAGGGGCCTTGTTGCCGCCAGCTTGCCGCGACCTGGCCGGAGGACCGATCCCAAATGGTGACGGCATGATCGGCAGATCCAGTAGCAACCAGGCGGCCATCATGGCTGAACGACAAACAGTTCACGACCGTGCGGAGCGGTAACTTGACTGCGCCCTGCGCGGCGGTGGCATCCCAGGTCTTCACGTTCTGCTCATCTTCGTTGCTCGTCGCAACCCGGGCTCCGTCTGGATGCAGCGCCATGCAAGTGATGTGTGCGACGTCGCGAAGGACCAAGATGGGCTGGCGGGTCTCGACGTCCCAGACCCTTATCGTGTCGTCCCGCGCGGAGGATGTTAATTTTCGTCCGGAACGATCGAAGGCCAGGCCGGTCACGTCGCTCAAGTGGCCGCGCAGCTCGAAGAGTTCGTGCCCCGTGGTCAAGTCCCAGGCACGGAGAGGGGCGCCTTCGTCGAGCCGGAAATCGAGGATGAAGTTTCCTGCGGCGAGTCGTTGGCAGTCGGGGCTGAAGGTCAAGACGGAAAAGCCGCGTTTGTAGCCGTCGAATCGCTTGACGAGACGGCCGGTGGCGGTTTCCCAGACGTGGACGGCGCCGTTGTGACGATCGCCCATGGCCGCCGCGACCCAGCGCTGGTCCGGGCTGCACGCGACACAATGGATGGGAAGGCCGGGGCCGTGAATGGTCCGGAGCAAGGTGCCAGTCGTG
>JBFWSD010001141.1:0-3037 GCA_050248575.1 Gemmataceae bacterium | reverse complement strand
GGATCGCCAGTTGGGCTCGCAGTTGCTGCAGTTTGTTCTCGACTACTGGCGTGTGAAGTCAGGAGTGGAACATGTCGTGGGCGTGACGCGCTGTCGCGACTTCAGCCCGGCGCTCGGGTTATCGCTAAAGGATTACGTCGAGTCGCGCGATGCCAGTGGTCGGCCCCTCGACACCATCCTTGCCTTTCACGCCGCGCACGGGGCGGCGATCCACGGGCTGATCCCGGGTTACCGCCCCGAGGACAGGGGTAATCTGGGCCACGGCGTCTTGATTGAATATGACCTGGGCAAGTTGCACACAAGAGAACCCTTGCAGCATTTCGCGCTCGCCGCGACAGCTTCCGCAGCTGGTGCCTTGCCCGCTCCCGAGGTGGTGGTCGAGGAGACGGTTTGTAAGCTGCTGAAGCGCGGGCACAGTTACGACCCCGCGAGGTCTCTGTAGGATCTCGGCCTCGATTCGTTGAACATGCTCGAACTGGCCGCTGTGCTGAGCAGCCAATTGGGTGTTGGTCTTGATGCGACGGTGTTCTTTCGCCATCCCACCGGAGAGGCGGTGGCGCGGCATTGTCGAGAACTGTTGCAGGAATCAGGCCAGCGCGAGCGGTCGGTAACCATTCGTGAGTTGCCCGACCAGACCGAGGCCATTGCCGTCATCGGCCTGGGCTGTCGTCTGCCTGGCAACGTGAGCGATCCACAGTCGTTCTGGACTCTTTTGAGAAAGGGCAGCGATGCCGTTGGGCTCGTGCCCGCGCAGCGCTGGCGTGCGGAGGACGTGCCGCCCAACTGCAGCTGGGGCGGCTTTCTCAATCGTATCGAGGATTTTGATCCACACTTCTTTCGAATCTCGCCTCGCGAGGCCGACTGGATCGATCCGCAGCAACGACTCTTGCTGGAGACAGCCTGGGAGGCGCTGGAAGACGCTGCCATCCCGCCCGATCTGCTGGCGGGCACGGCAACGGGCTGCTTCGTCGGCATCTCCGGGCACGATTACGAGGTCTTGCAGCGCCGCCAGGCAACGGGCCGGCAACTCGGCCCGCACTTTGCCACTGGCAACTCGAACGCCGTTGCTGCGGGCAGGCTTGCCTACGTACTTGGTCTCCACGGGCCGACGCTAGCCGTCGACACCGCGTGCTCATCTTCGCTTGTCGCTGTCCACCTGGCTTGCCAGAGTCTACTCAATGGAGAATGCCAGGTCGCGCTTGCCTCAGGCGTGAACCTGCTCCTGGATCGCGACCTTGGTCTCGTCTATGCCGAAGCAGGCATGCTGTCAGCCGATGGTCGTTGCAAGACTTTCGACGCCGCCGCCAACGGCTATGTGCGCGGCGAAGGCTGCGCCACCCTCGTTCTCAAACGACTTGGAGACGCCCTGCGCGACGGCGACCGAATTCAGGCCGTGATCCGTGGCAGCGCCATCAACTAGGATGGTGCCAGCAACGGTTTGACGGCACCCAGCGGACAGGCGCAGGAGAAGCTCCTGCACGAGGCACTGCGGGCCGCGGCCATTGCGCCAGACGAGGTGGCGTACGTCGAGGCGCATGGGACCGGCACCCCGCTGGGTGACCCCGTCGAAGTCGAGGCGCTCGGCAACGTGCTATGCCGGAATCGCCAGCAGCCCTTGTGGATCGGTTCGGTGAAGACCAACATCGGCCATCTCGAGGCTGCCGCCGGCATCGCAGGATTGTTCAAGGTGGTTCTGGCTCTGCAGCATGCCGAGATTCCTCCTCACCTGCACTTCACCACACCCAATCCACATATCAACTGGGAGAAGTTGTCGCTCGAAGTGGCAACGCAAGCGGTGCCCTGGCCGCGCGGACCGGGCCGCCGCCTGGCCGGGGTGAGTTCGTTTGGTTTTTCTGGGACCAACGCTCATGTCGTGATCGAAGAGGCGCCGCGGCTTGTTGCGGCTGCCCCTCGGCGCGAAGACCGCCCGCTGCACGTGCTGACCTTGTCCGCCCGAACCGAACCTGCTTTGCGCGAACTGGCCGATCGCTACCTTCGCCAGCTCAATGCTGCCGATTCGTTCGCGGACGTGTGCTACACGGCGAACACCGGACGATCACACCATGAGCTGCGCATAGCGCTCGTGGCGCGTTCTGCCACGCAGGCCAGTCATCAACTGAAGTCCTTTCTCGCAGGCAACAAGACCAGCGGGCTGTTTCAAGGTGAGTCTCCGAGAAAAGGGCGGCACGGAGTGGGATTCCTGTTTTCACCGGAGATCCGCCTGCCGCGCGGCATGGGGGAGCACCTGCTCGAAACCCAGTCAACGTTCCGTCAAGCAGTTCTGGACTGTGAGTCCTCTCTGGGCCGAACATTCTTGCCCCACCTGTTTCAAGACGAAAGCGCGAGTTCACCGCTGACTCAATTCATCTTTGCGTACGCGCTGGCGCAAACGTGGCAGGACCTGGGAGTGCGCCTGCAATTTGCGCTGGGCCAAGGCGCCGGTCGACTGGCGACTGCCTGTGTGGTGGGCACCCTCTCCCTGGATGAGGGCTTGCGCCAGGTCATCTCGGAAACGCAAGGGCCATGGCTGGCCCTGCTACATGCAGAAGGCCACTGGAGCAGTATTGGAGACCTGGATTTTTCTGCAGCGCTAGCCACGTTGGCGGCCCAGGGCTGCGGCGTGCTACTCAGCATGGGCGCAGAAGAAGTTGGTGCGTCGACAGGTCACGCTCCATTGCCCCTGATTTCTCTGCAACCGGAAACTGACGGTTGGACGAGTTTGCTGTCTGCTCTGGCACAGCTCTATGTGGCAGGTGCGTCGGTCGACTGGACGCAATTCGATCGGCCCTACTCCCGGAACAAAGTGCGGCTGCCTACTTATCCTTTTCAAAGGCAGCGCTGCTGGTTCACCGAATCCGAGCACGATAAACAAGCGTTTCTTGGCACGCCGCAACCATCGAATACGGGCGAGTCATGCTATTCCGGTACATTCGACCGCGCTACCCTGGGCTTGCTGTCCGACCATCAACTCCATGGCATGACTGTGGTGCCCGCGGCCATGACTGCAGCCATGGTTTTTGAGGCGTGAGATCGGATG
>JBFWSD010001140.1:0-3039 GCA_050248575.1 Gemmataceae bacterium | reverse complement strand
ATCTCGAGCTTGCTGTCGAGCGCCTTGGAATCGAGGCTCTTCATCTGCTCTTGCATGTCGGTGATGGCTTTGGTGAGTTCCTTGAGCTGTTTGAGGATGACCTCATTGGCATTGGGCTCAACCGCTTTCTTGTCGTCCTGGGCAGTAGCCTGGGCCGTTGCCAGCATCGAGCCGGCCAGCAACGCCTGCATGCCGAGCATCTTCCAGTTCTTGATCATGGGGCTATCTCCTGGGTGCGTCTGAACGTGTAGGGCGGGCTCGGTGTAGCGCTGGACGGCCACCACCGGTTCCACCTGCAGGTCGGGAAGCGGCGCGGGCAACTCGGGCGCAACCGGAACCTCGACGGGCTCCTCCGCCGGGAGCGTCAACTCATTTGATTCCGCGGGAGGAGTTTCGGGTTCGGTTGGATGTGCCGATACTTCCGGTTCCGGCGTCCTGTTGAGATTGAGATTAGGCGACGGCGGCTCTGTTCGCAAGACAATTTCTGGGGCGGGTTCGTCGACAGCCGCGGGCTCGGTGCGGCGGGCGAAGCTGAACAGCACCGCGGCGAAGCCAAGCAAGAGCAAGTGGGCAACCGCCAGCAGCCTGGGCTGGGCCGCCAGCGCGCGCGCCGGCAACAGCTTCATGCGGCGGCGGAAGGTGACGAGCGAACAGTAAAAGGGCCACAGCTGGCAGTTTTCCCGGCTGCGGTCGGCCTCGGGAGAGCGGGCGGCCTCTTCTCCTCCCGGCCCCGTCTGAGCGCTCGCCCGCGCCGGGTCCTCTGCCTGCTGGCCCTCTGCGAGAGCCTGTTCCTCAGCTCTCTTCGTACTGGCTGATCCTGTTAACCGGCTCATCTTCCTCCTCGTTCGTGTCGTCGGCGAAGCGATACTGCATCAGGAAGGCGTCTTCGCCGGAGTCTTCGTAGAAGGCCCGGAGCACGCGCGTGGCCCGGAAGCCGAGGTTGCGGAAGAACAGCTGCGCCGGCAGGTTCGTCTCACGCACTTCCAGCGTGATACGCGTGCGCCGGTGGCTCGACAGCTTGCTGATGAGCTTGTGCACCATCTGCGTGCCGATCGAGTTGCGGCGAAACGAGGGGGAGACGGCAAAGTTCAGGATGTGCAGCTTGGTCTTGTGCAGCTCGTAGATCATGAAACCCACGACCTTCTCGCCGCGCTCGGCCACCATGCCGATGCAGTTGCGCTGCCGGAGGCAGCGCAAGAAATCCTCCTCGGTCCAGGAAAACTCGAAGCTTTCCATCTCGGTCTGCAGGACTTCGGCCATGTCGCGGCGGATCATCCAGCGAATATGGACGCGGAGCTGTTCCTTCTCCGTTCGACCCGTGCTCATACGGACTCCTTCCCCTCTGTCCACGGCGCGCGATGCCCCCTACCCGCGGGTGCGTCACGCCGCCGCGTTCCGCGGTTCGATTCCTTCGTTCCAGGATCTAGTTGCGGGGTGCTCGCAGATGGATGGGCCGTGACCTCTCTCTGTCCCTTCCGACCGCGTAACACCGCCGGATATTAGCAATGGTCGATCATCGACTCAAGCCGAAGTAAGCGTGCGCGACTCGCTTGCCACGAGTGCGCGTGAGTTGGGGTTTGGACCGGAAAAATGGGGGAATCCATTCCCCGTCGGGCAGCCTTCTTGGCCGCGAAAGCATTCGCTAGCGTCTTCAGGGTGGGTAAGAATTGTGGAAGCATAGCGACCGCTCTTCGCTTTGGCAAAGAAATATTTCTCAGAAGTTTACTTTTCGCCAATGTCATTGAACTGCCCAAACTTACGCCCCAATCTCAGTCTCGATAGATCCGCGTGCTTTCCTGTTCGTTCACCGGTTGTCGCAGCTGGTCGCAACTCATTTGCACCTGGAAGCGCCAGTCACCGGGCTCGCGACACATCACCCGAACGCGATACGTCGCATCTGCGCGGGCCGCTAGCCTGTCGAGCGGCTCGAAAATTACCTGTTGCCCCTGAATGCGGTAGGCCGTTGGCCCTTCGCCGCTTCGCGGCATCATGCCGGGCGGCACAGTGGCCATGATCTGCACTCGCGTCACCCCCGTCGTGCCCTGGTTGAGCACGCGAATCTCGTACGTGGTTTCCTCGCCCACTTCCACTGGATCGTCAAGATCGACGACCTCGAGCATCATGGCAGGCACGCCCTCGATCTCCACCTGGGCCTGTGAACGCGATTCGAGATCGCGATCGGCCCGGGCCACAGATTGATTCACGTGTACGCCCACCTGCACGCCACGCACTTTCAGCGTCAAGCCGCGGCGCTGGCCCGGGTTGAGCGTGCCCAGGTTCCAGGTAATCAGCCTCGAGGTCGGCTCGTAGACGCCGTTGTCACTCGAGCTGACGTATTCCAGCCCCGCGGGCAAACGATCGAAGACCTGCACGTTCGTGGCCGGGGCATTCCCTGGGTTCGAGACTTCCAGATCGAACTCGCAATCGCGCTCGACGAAGCGATGCGGCGGGCCCGACTTGCGCAAAAGCAGCGCGGGCTCGGTGACCAGTACGGTTGCCGTCGCAGTGGCCGGTGCCGCGTTCTCTGCGGTCAAGCGGGCCATGTTCACTTGCTGCCCAGGCTTGACAGCTGTTGTCCGCAGCTGAATGCGTTTCGTTTCTCCGGGCTGCAGCGTGCCGATGTCGGCGTCAATGTTCGTTCCATTGGGATGCTGTAGACCAGCTGGCAGCTGATCATGCAATACCACTCCCGTGGCCGGCCCATCCCCCACATTGCCCAGCACTAGCTCGAAAGGGACCATGTCCCCCAGCTGCGCAGTTTCTGGACCCGTCTTATTCAAGCTCAAGCGCGGCTGCGTGATCCGGGCACGCAGGCAATCGGTGGCCGAACCCGTGATCGTCGCACAGGTCGTGATCTCGCCGGCGTTGCCCGGCTGGATCTCCACCTGGAAGCGGCGCTCGGCGCCAGGCTCGAGCGTGCCCACGTTCCAGTACATGCGCTGATTGCGAATCTCAGGAGTCGGGTCGGCGCGAAGCAGTCGGCCGCCCGGTGGAATCTCATCTTCGAGGCGCACATTGACGAGCGGCGAGTTGCTGAAG
>JBFWSD010001139.1:0-3039 GCA_050248575.1 Gemmataceae bacterium | reverse complement strand
GGGTATTATCACTTACCTGCTGCCCTTTCACCGACCCATTTGGCTCGACGCCAAAGAGGACACGCCCTCCCCGGTGATTCAGCATGGCGCACAGCGTTTGAGTCCCTTCACGGACTTGTCCTGTCGTCCGCTTGAACTCCATTGCCTCGGACTCGCCAGCCTTGGACCAAGCTTCGATTTGATCTCGCGTCACGTGAGCGACCTGTCAGTATGGACTAGTTGTTCAACCAATGGACAACGGGCCACCAACTACTTGCCAAGCAGCTCATTCAGTTTCTTGTGGAACTCGTCGACGTTGTCCTTGGTGATGACCTGGTGCGGGATGTAGAGGATGCCGTCCTTGGGCAGGCCCGACTTGTCCCCCTTGGCCAGCTGGGCCATCAGCTTGACCGACTGGTAGCCAAACTCGAAGGGCTGCTGCACCACGGTGCCGTCGATGTGCCCTTCCTTGATGCCGATCAACGTGTTCTCATCCTCGTCGAAGCCGACGATCTTGATCGTGCCCAGCTTCTTGGCCTCGCGCACCGCGGTCAGGATGGCGGGCGGGTTGTATTGCCACAGGCCAATCAAGCACACGTAGGGCTGGTCGGCCAGCTTGGTGATGACGTCGGCCGCGTTGTCCTTGGCCTTCGTTTCATCGGTATTGTCGTAGAAGGTGCCGTGCAGCTCGTACTTGCCATACATGGGGCCCTTGGCGTCCTTCTCGCCGGCGAGCTCATCGAGCACGCCCTGGCGGCGCTGGCGGGCATTGAGCGGATCGGGCTTGCCCACGAAGATGGCGATCACGCCCCCCTCGGGCAGAGCCTTCTTGACCAGCTTGCCAACTTCCTTGCCCGCCGAGTAGTTGTCAGTGCCGATATAGCAGAGCCGCTTGCTCTTGGGCGCGTCGTTGTCTTGCGTGATGACCGGGATGCCGCGGTCGACGATGGAGTCGATGTGCTCGGTCTGGATATCGGGGTCGTTGATGCTGATGGCGATGGCCTTCACGCCGCGGGCCACCAGGTCGTCGATGTGGTTCTTCTGATCGTTGACGGAGCCGTCTTGCGGGCGGCGGAACTCGCACTTGAAGTCGGGCAGCTCCTTCTCGGCCTTCTTCGTGCCCGCCTCGGCGATGGTCCAGAACTGGGCCGTGTTGTTGGAGACGAAGGCCACGCGCGTGCGATTGTCGCGGCTGCAGCCCGTGAGGCAAGCGAGTCCGAGTGCCAGGCTGACCAGCAGCCAGTGGTGAAACTTCATGTGCGAGTCCCCCGTTGCGATCGTAGAAGGCGCCGTCGCGGCCGGCGCGAAATGCCCGCTGTCCTTTAAGGTTACAATGAATCGGCACTGGATCAAGCATCCGCCCGCTGCCGCTCGCGGCAAGGCATCGCTGCGGTCGTTTGCGCAATAACACGTGTAGGCGCCAGGTCACAAGTCGTTTCCGTCTTGAGGAATAGGATCCGCGGCCCGTTGACGACACCAAAAAGTGCGCAAACGGACTACGTTCGAATCATCGCTTACGCAACGGGTTGGTTTCTCGACGCGTCAGCGAGGATTACGCCTCAATCCTGCGCCGGGCCGGACCGCACTACGTGTCCGTTGTGTCTGTCAGGTCCTACTTCTGCCGCTTTTGCAGCGCCTTGACGGTCATGTCGGCGCGGTAGGCAATGATCCTCTTGCCCCATTCGAAGGTCTTGTCGATGGGGGTCAGGTCCACGCCGTTGATGGTGAACTTCTTGGCCTTGATGCGCTGTTCGGCGCGGACGCTCTTCGGGTCGACGGCGAGCATCTGGGCGGTCATCACGAAATCGTCGTGCAGCCCTTCTGATTTCTGCTTGATGCCCTGGGAGGCGACCCATTTGCCGACCGCGCCGTAGTCGTAGTACTCGGGCAGGTAATAGACGGCGGGCTTGCCCTGCCAGGCGGCATTGAGCTTCTCGGCCACGTTCTTCATGCCCTTCTGATTGCCGCCGCTATCGCCGATGAGCACGAGCATCTCGAAGCCGTGCGTCTTGAAGCTGGTGCAGATGTCGGTGAGCAGCCGCTCGAAGGTGTCTTCCGACAGGCTGATCGTGCCCGGATAGCGCATGTGCACGGTGGGGGGATCGAAGTCTCCCTCGGGCACGAAGGGCACGATGGGGGCCACCAGCGCGTTGCCCAGCTGGCGGGCAATCGCCTCGGTGGTCGCCCGCAACACCACGTTGTGTTTGCCCGTGACCAGGTATGGGCCGTTCTGCTCCACGCCGCCGGTGGCAATGATCACGGTTTTCTTGCCCGCCTTCAGGGCGTCGCGCACTTCCATCCAGGTCAGGTCTTCGATGAAGACGGAATCGACGGCGTCGATGGGCCGCGGCGTTTCCGGGTCGGGCTTGATCGGATCCTGGGCGGCAAGCCAGCCCGCGAGCACAACGACAAGAGTGGTGAGGAGGTAGCGATGCATGACGGCTCCTAGCTGGGGCAATACTTTTTCAGGAGAAGGTCGCAATTTGGCCGGCTCGATTGTACAACGGCACCAGAGAAACTGGAGAAGAAACCATGTCGAGCGATCCGGTTAGCGAAGCACAGGAGCCGCAGCCCGCGGCGGGCCAGCCGCGCGGAAGCAAGCGCTGGCTGCTGAGCGGCGTGGTTGGCCTGGTGGTGGTCTATCTGCTGGTGGCCTATCTCTTGATGCCGGCCCTCTGGAAGGGCTACACGCATCGGCACCCGGCCCTGGAAGACATCCCCGGCATCACGCACACCGGTTCGGGCATTCCGGGCGATCCGATCAACGTGGCGCTCATCGGCACCAAGGAAGAGCTGATGCGCATCATGGTGGCGGCGAAGTGGTACCCGGCCGACCCGCTCAGTCTGAAGAGTTGCCTGGAGATTGCCGAGGCCAGCGTGCTCAAGCGGCCCTACGATCAGGCGCCGGTGAGCAGTTTGTACCTGTTTGGCCGCAAGGAAGACCTGGCCTTCGAGCAGCCCGTCGGGGATAACCCGAGGAAGCGGCATCATGTCCGGTTCTGGAAGACCGACAGAGTGGACGAGGATCGCCCTATCTGGGTGGGCTCGGCGGTGTATGAT
>JBFWSD010001138.1:0-3040 GCA_050248575.1 Gemmataceae bacterium | reverse complement strand
GACGTAGGCGTAAGCTTCCAGTTCGCTGCCCGCGCCGGCGATGGGTTCCTTGTCGATGATGCTGTAGTCGGTGAGGTTGAGGCGAACGGCCTTGGTGGGCGCCGTTGCTGTCTTCGGCGCGTCGAAGGTAAGGATGCGGTCGGCCGTGCTGCCCACCAGGAGGGCCGCGCCCAGAAAGGCGTCGGGCGTGCTGACGATCTGGGCGGCCGCCAGCGTGGGCTGCATGCGAGTATCGAAGTTCGGCGGCGGCTGAGCGTCGAGGATCGGTTCGGGCCCTTTGCCCAGCATCAGCGTCACGTTGAGCCACGGATCGGGCGTGAGGGCGGCCGCCTGCAAGGCCACCGCCGGCACCGGCTTCGTCTTTACTGGCGCATGCCCGATCAACACGGGTGCATAACGCTGCGGCTGGTACTCCATCATCTTGAAGAAGTAGCCGTCGAAGCTGGCCTGCTCGAAGGTGTCGCCTACGCGAAAGCCCTCCGGCAACTCCGTGAACACCACGCAGACCGGGTTGAGCCCGAAGCGCTGTGGGTCGAACATCCAGCACTGAAAGTAGGCGTTGACGCCTTGCTTCTGGATGACCGGATCGAGCTTGTCGAATCTGCGCAGCTGCCGCACGGTGCCCTGAACGTGGACGACCTGGCCGCGCTGTTTCTTGGCCTCGGTGAGCTGTTCGAAGGTGAAGTCCTTGGCGGCCGTGCGGAAAGCAGCGACCGAGAGCTGATCGGCCAGCCCCAGCACATGAGCGAAACCGGCCAGCTCGCTCCCCTTGTCGGCGAGCGGTTCGTTGTCGGCGATGGTGTAGGCAGAGAGATCAAGCGGGCGGGCTTCGGTGGGGGCGAGCTCGACCACGGGCGGCTTGTCCTGCCCGCCGGCCAGCTCGGAAAACAAAAGGACGGCACAGATGGCCGTCCCTAGTTGCATTCTTGGATGCTTCATGAGTCAACTGGCCCCAGGGGTGACCGCGCTCACTTCTTGGCCTCGAAATCGGGCGGCGGCGAGAAGCCCACGCTGCGGAACTCCGCCTTGTTGCAGGCGTCCATCACCGAGACGATGCCTTCCCATTTCAGCCCGGATTCCGCCTTCAGCTTGACGGCGTTGTTGGCGCCGTCCTTGTTGATCTCTTTCAGGTATGCGGTCAGTTCGGGCAAACTGTTCACCGGTTTCTTGCCCGTGAAGTTCTCCACGTCGATGGGATAGTTGAGCTCCCCGTTGTGCAGCCCGTCGTGATGAGTGCGGGCATAGATGGTGATCTCGGAGGGCTCGGCAATGGCCTTGTCGGCCATGGCGTCGGGCGCCACGTCTTGCGGCGTCTGGGCCCGCGCTTCGCCGGTGGCGGGCAGGCTCATGTCCATGTGCCCTTCGAGCTGCGACGGGTTGTAGGTGAAGATGAAGAACGTCAACAGCTGGAACGCCATGTCGAGCATGGGGGTGATGGGCAGTTCCACTTCCGGGTTGTCGCCGCCGCCTCTGCGCTTGCGCATGTTCCTCGCTCCTATTCGCTAGTCGACCGGGACTGGCCGCCATGATCCTTGGTGGACTTGGTCAGGGCGCGGACCTGCAACTTGGTGTAGCCCACTTCCTGACAGATCTTCAAGAGCCGATAAACCTCGGCGTAGTTGCAGTTACGGTCGGCCCGGATGATGACGGTGGTCTTGACGTCCCCCTGGCCCCCCTTCTGGCGGTCGAGGTCCTGGGCGTCGCTGTATTGCGACTTGATGTAGAAGCGCATTTCGAAGGGGTTGCGCATCGGATCGGGGTGGCCCGGGATTTCGAGGTGCCCGTTACGGTTGAGGTTGAGGAAGAGGACGCTGGCCTCCGACTCGCTCTTGTCCATGGGCACGGCCGACTCGGCCACGGGCAGGTCAACGTTCTTGTTGACCTGCTCGGTGACGAAGTTAACGCACATCATGAAGAACATGAGCAGCTGCAAGACGACGTCGAGAAGCGGAGTCAGGTTGGGGTCCGACTTGACGCCATCACCACCCGAAGGTCCGTGACTCATGGGATTACCTCATGTCCAGAAACGACTTCTCTGATCCTCAGTCTCTGTCGGACGCGATCACGTGGGCTGACGCATGGGCATGCCGGCGGCGTTCGAGCCAGGCACCGGAGCGCCGCCCGGGCCCGGGGCCGGTCCCGGCTTCCGCGAGTTGTGGTACATCTGCGTCAACAGGTCGTCGGCAATGTTCGCCGTGTCCATGGAGATGCGGATGAGCCGATTGCGGAAGAATGCGTGCGTGAAGATAGCGGGCACCGACAGACCGATACCCAGCAGGGTAACCACGAGAGCGTGCGAGATACCGTCGGCCAGCTTGTCCGGGCGCGGCGTGGCACCGGGGCGCGACAGTTCCATGAACGCGATGATCATACCGTATACCGTACCGACCAGCCCGATCATCGGTCCGAGAGTACCGATGGTGGCCAGATAGGCAATCAGCTGTTCCTTGCTGGCCTTGATGCTCTCCACCATGTTGAGCGATGCCTCGCGGGCATCTTCGATGCCGTACTGGAGGCGGCCCATGCCGGCGGTGAGGACGCGGCCCAGGAACGAGTTCTCGTTGCGGGCCAGTTCAAAGGCGTTCTTGAACTGCCGCTTGTTCACCGTGTCGGTGAATTCTTCCACGAAGTAGGGCGGAATCGAGGTGGCCAGACGCAGGTCCATGGCCAGCAGCACGATGATCGTCACCAGGATGATCGAGATGAGCAGCAGCAAGGGGCCGAAGATCGGACCGGCCGACTTGACGATGTGCTCGATCAGCTTGGGCGGGGGCTCGGTTCCAGCCGCGCCGGCCTCACCGCCCCCTTCGGGCTGCGCTTCGGCGGGAGCATTGATATCCTGGGCCTGAGCCGTGCCGCTCAGAACGAGACCGCCGAGGAGGGCCAGTACCCCGAACAGGGCGAGCGCGAAGAGGCGCGTGCGAGTGGATCCTGCAAGAGCTCCCATGTTTCGAAATCCTTGAGTACGGAATACGAAGGTCAATCGGCCACGGGCGCCGCACCCCGGCCGCTCTCGGTGTTCGGCTTAGCTGTGTAGGTG
>JBFWSD010001137.1:0-3044 GCA_050248575.1 Gemmataceae bacterium | reverse complement strand
ATCCGTGTCTGCAACAGAAGTCATATGGGGGTCAAAAGTTACGGCATGAGTACGCGGGCCACTGCCTCGGTGCTTGCACACTCGCAATTTCGGCGATTTTCGCCTTAAATCCTCAGGCGGCAATGGCCTGTGGCGACTTACACAACAGGCTTCGTTGTGCAAGCGAAGTGTGCAAGCAGTCGGTTCTCGACAGACAAACCTGACACGTAATTTCCCCCGGCCCGGCGCAGGATTATAGGAAATTAGCCCGCTGCGCAGTGAACGGGAGGTGTCGAGTGATTCTGTCAGCCAACGTCGCTCGGTGTCACAACCAGAGGCAAAAGTCGTTTGGCCACTGTGACTTGAGGCGTTTGTTTGCGCACTTTTCGCTTTTCGGGGCCGGTCATTTGACGCAAAGCAAAAACCTGCAATGGCTAAGAGAGATCAGTAATAGGCTTCCATTGCGCAAGCGGGCATGCAGAGCTTGCGTGTGGCCGCCATTTTTGGCCCTTTCAGCACGCTCCATGTTCGCTTGGGCCTCATCACCGCACGCGCGGGGCAAGATCCCAGATCTCGACGCTCCCGTCCGGCCCGCCGCTGGCCAGCTTGCGGCCGTCACGGCTGAAGGTCACCGACGAGGTGGCCGTCTGCTTGCCCATCAACTTGCGCAGCGGCTTCCCGCTCTCCAGATCCCACAGTTGGACCGAGCCGTTGCCGTGGGCGCTGGCCAGCGTGCGGCTGTCGGCGGCGATCGTCAGTCCCGTCACCTCGGGCTTCGCTGGCTGCTTGAGTATCTCGGGCACCCCCCGTGGCAGCTGTGGCTCTTGCAGCCGACGGAAAAGATCTTCCAGAGGTTCGAGGTCGAGTCGACCGGGGCCCAGACGACGCGCCACCTTCCCCGACGGTACTTCCAGCACGATCATGGCGCCCGTTTGCGCGGCCGCCACCACCAGCGACTTGCCGTCGGGGGCAAAGGCCAGCAACAGCTCGGCCGTTTCGCTGCGAGCCACCGATCCCTCATACAGCTTCCTGGCGGTGCGCGCGTCCCACAAGGTGAGCGTCCTGGTGGCATAGAGGTGCGTGCGTTCGCCCTTGTTCTTGGACAGGCTGATGTACTCGTGCACGCTGGCGGCAACCTTGCCGTCGGCAGTCAGCGCGAGTGCATGAACCTGGCCATAACCAAGGTCGTTCAGCGGCAGGCGGCACGTCCTGGCTTTGGCTCCGCGCTGCCAGACGTCGACCCCCTCCGGTCCCCAGAAGGCGACGATCTGTCCATCGCCGGAGAAGGCCATGGGCATCTTGCACTCCGCGGGGAAGTTGTGCGGAGCTCCGCCGTTCGAGTGGCTGGCCAGCTCCTTGCCGTCGGCCAGTCCCACGACGCGCAGCACGATGCGCGTGTAGCCGAGCTTGGCGGATTCGCGGCCCGAGAATGCGACCTCCTTGCCGCCCGGCGCGATGCGGGCGGCAGCGTTCGCCGGCACGGGCAACCGCTGCGCTGCCTTCCGCGTGGCCAGGTCCCACTGCACGACGAGCCGATCGCCCCCGCCGCAGATCGACTGGCCATCCGCAGTGAAGACCAGCTGCGTCACGTCCCCCTCGTCCCAGAGTTGCACGTGAGCAGGGCCAGCCGGCGGCAGATCGTCCTCCGACACGCTGGCGTCAACGAACGGCTGGGGACGGGCAAAGGCCTGCCAGGCCGCGGCGCTGGTGGCCAGGCAAAGTACGATCACCGCGAATACCGTGCCCAGCGTCTTGAGGCGGTTCAGGTACATGGCTCGTTGTACTCCTTCGGCAAGTATCGAGATCGAGGCCGGCACGCGACCGTGCTCGGCATCCAGGGCAATCGTGTTCATGGTCGACTGGTTGAGCGTTGGCGCCAGCGCCGCCGAGGCCGACTGTGCCGGGAGCAACGTGGCCAGTGCGGCACTCGACAGGGCCAGGCCGCGCCGCTGGAGACGGGCACGGAGCAGCTCGCGTCCCTTGTCGAGACGCCGGGACATCGAGCCCGTGGGCCAGCCCAGTTCGCGGGCGGCCTGCTCGTTGGTCTTGCCCTCGAGGTAGCAGAGCACGAGCGGCGCCCGGTACCTGTGCGGAAGGTGCCGCAGCTCGTCGTCGACAACGGCCTGCAGCTCGCGCTGCGCCAGCTCGGCGGTCGGTTCGGAGAGGGTCATGGGGTCCACCTTCAGTTCTTGAGCGCGGCGGCGACTGGCCTGAGAGCGGGCTTGCAGGGCGGTGCGCGTCGCCACCTCGTGCAGCCAGCAGCCGATCGATTCGTGCCAGCCCGGGCTGCCCGCTTTCCGCGCCAGCACAAGGAAGGTGGCCTGGAAGGCGTCCTCCGCCGCATGCTCGTCGCTCAGCAACCGCCGACAGAGGGCAAGAACCATGGGACCGTGGCGCTCGAGCAATTCCTGGAAGGCGGCGTGGTCGCCGGCGGCGAAGGCCGCAAGCAGCTCGCGATCGCTGCGCGCGGCGTCGGCCGGGCCGACCGCCCTGCGCAGGAATCCCATGAAATGCCCGACCTGTCTGCGTGCCATCCGGCCTTCTCCTTTTTGCCCCTCTATGATGTGAGACGGAGATCGGGCAAATGCAAGAAAATCAAAAATACGCGGGCACCCGCCACGGCATGCCACGCCTGTTGCGTCGCGCGGCGCTCCTCTCTATCTTTAATGGCTGGTAGCGACCAGTGAGTCACCATGAACCAACACGATCCACACATCCTGGCCCGCTGGCGGCTGGTGCTGGGCAAGTCTGCCGAGCCGCACTCGATTACCTGCGAAGGGGACGCCGACTGCCAGCGGATCGAGCAGCTCATTGGCTTCGTCTTCGGTGAGGGTTCGAGCGACGAGCAGTCGGCGGCCCGCGCGGCCGACCGCCGCGGCGGCAAGGAAGCGCCGCAACTCACCATCCCCGCCTGGGTCGATGCGGTGGGCGAATTGTTACCCCAGCATGCCAAGGAAGTGCTCGAACGCGAACTGGTCCAGCGCCGCGGCATCGGCGAGCTTCTCGAGAAGCCCGAGCTGCTGGAGAAGATCGAGCCCAACATGGACCTGGTCAAGACGCTGCTC
>JBFWSD010001136.1:0-3046 GCA_050248575.1 Gemmataceae bacterium | reverse complement strand
CCTCTGCCAGCAACCTCCGCCACGATGAAGCGGGCAGCAATGGATGGGAGGGCCGCAGGGACGTGTCGCGGAACTTCCACCAGCCTTCGACGAGTCCGAAGAGCAAGTCAATCCAACGCAGGCGACGGGTTCCTTCCAACAGAAACAAAATGCCCTCCGGCGCCAGCAACTGTCGAGTGTGGCGCAGCGCTTGTCTGAGGTCAGCCGTGGCGTGCAGCACGTTGGCCGCCAGGACCAGATCGTAGCCTTGCGCAACAAAGCCCTGTGCGAGCGGATCGCGCTCGATGTCGAGCACGCGGTAGTCAACAAAGTCGTGCTGAGCCAACTTCTCCTTCGCCGGAGCGAAAAACCCAGCGGACAGATCGCTGAAGACATACTCGCAGTGCTCGGCGGGCAAAAGGGGCAAGACACAGGCACTGGTGCTTCCCGTGCCTGCCCCGATTTCCAGCACGCGCAGACGGCGGGCCGCCGGCCGCGCTGCCAGGGCAGCCCGGATTGCCTGCCCCATGAGCGCGTGGAAAGCTCGCGAACCGGCCGACTGACCATATAGTTGTTCTGCCGAAAACTTAGCGTCGCCTGGGAACAAGAGAGACAGAGGCTCGCACTGGCCGCGCAACACCGCAGCCAGTTGCGCGCCGCAGCGCTGCACTAGGGTGGCTTCCAGCTGTGCTTTCGGCTCGTTGAGCAGGGCCGCAAGATTGTCGTCCACAGACGGTGCCGGCAGCGGCTGCAGCACTTCCCAGACTTCACCACGCTGCAGCAAGACGCCGTCCTCGGCGAGCATATCGAGCAATCGCTGCAACAGACGATGGTGTCTGGGCAAGACGCGTCCATTGGTGGCCAGTTCGCTTGAGGAGAAGCATTGCCCGACATGAGCGGGCACTCCCAGCTGTTTCAGGGCTTGCAACACATACGCTGTCGCGGCTTTTTCCAGCACCGGCGCGAACTGTCCGTGGTCTGTCAGTGCCTCGGCAAGTAAGTCTCTTGCCTGAGCACGCACGCCTTCGGCCACCGTGACTGGCCCCGTCAGAAACTCGGCAGAGACTTGCCCGCCGGACAGTTCCTTTTCTTCCCACACGAGCTCACACATCCAGTCGGCGATATGCGCGTCGCGGGCACGCTGTAACGTGCTTCGTTCGGCGCGGCGCGCGTGCAGCCCGCTCACGGTTGCCACGGTGCGTTCCGTTGCCACGTCGAACATTTGCAGGTCAAGGACCGGTGCCTGGGCCGTCGATCCGGGCCGCAGACGCGCCCAGCACCAGATAGGGCCGACGGGCTCTGCGTGGATCTGGACGCGCTCCATGCTGAAGGGCAGGTAGACCTCATCGATAGCCGATGCCTGGACCACACCACCACACACCTGCAAGCACGCATCCAGCAAGACAGGATGCACGCGATAAAGCCTCCGTTCGCCGCTCAGCTTCTCCGGCAAACGGACCAATCCCAGAGCTTCATCAGAACCTCGAAATAACTGTGTAAGACCTTGATAGTTCGGCCCGTAATCGAGTCCAAGTTGTTCGAAGTTGGCATAGAAGCGATCGATGGACACCGATTCCGAACAACGCCTGCGTACCTGAGCCAGAGTTTCGCCCGGCTCGGGTGGAGTCTGTTCCGGGCGTAGCTGCCCGAGCGCATGCAGTGTCCAGTTCCGGTCACTGCTGGTCCGGCTGTACGCGCGCCATTCAACCGATCCATCCTCACCTGAAGTCAGCACCGTTTGAAGTAAACACGAGTCCTCGGGCAGCAATAACGCCTGACGCAACTCGACCTGTTCGATGGCAAACCGACTGCCGAATCCCGCCTGGCTGGCAGCGGCAGAGGCTGCTTCCAGGTACGCTGCCCCGGGCAGCACGGCGGCGCCATGCACGCGATGCTCCCCCAGCCACGCAGATTCCCGCGGGCACAGCTCGATCTCGAAAATATGCTGGCCACTGATAGCGGATTGGCGGCCGGTTCCCAGCAGGGGATGAGTGCCTTCGTCTTTGGGCCGGCGGGAAACTGCTTTCGTTTCTTCCACCCAGTAGCGTTCACGCTGAAATGGGTAGGTAGGCAGGCTGACCTTGCGGCGCGGGTAATCACGATCAAAAGCAGCCCAGTCCACGGCGGCACCCGCCACATAGAACTGAGCCAGGCTGTCCAGCAGAACGCTCCAGTCGTCGACACCGCGTTTGAGCGTGGGCAAGGCAATCAGGGGATGTGCGGACAAGCAACTTTGCGCCAGGGCGGTCAACACCGGCTGCGGACCGATTTCCAGAAGCAAGTCGCAGCCCTCGTTCGCGAGGGCTTCCACTCCCTCGGCAAAGCGCACGGGCTGACGAGCATGCTCGCGCCAGTACGCAGCATCGGACCATTCGTCGTCGGCAAAGAACCGGCCCATCAGGTTCGAGACCAGTTTCACCTTGGGTCGAGCGGGCGTGATGGAAGAGGCCAGACGCTCGAACCTGTCGAGCATCGGCTCAAGCAAAGGCGAATGAAACGCATGCGACACCGGCAATGGAATCGAGCGGATGGACTGACGTTCCAGTTCGGCGCAGACCCGGGCCACGGCGCAGTGATCACCGGAGATGACCGTGTTGGCCGGACCGTTCAAGGCCGCCAGCGCGACCTGGTTGGCACAAGCTTCAATGGCTGCCCGCACTTTGCCCGCATTCGCGAGAATGGCGGCCATGGCGCCGCCAGCGGGCAGTTCTCCCATGAGACGGCCACGCTCGGCGATCAGTTTGAGGCCGTCTTCCAGGGAAAACACACCGGCCACGCAGGCGGCCACATACTCCCCGATGCTGTGCCCAAGAACGAAATCGGGACTCAGCCCCCAGCTGAGCCAGAGCTGCGCCAGACCGTATTCAACAACAAACAGTGCGGGCTGCGTGTACTGCGTACGTTGCAGCATCTCGCCGTCCTGAAACAGCACTTCCGTCAACGGACGAGGCAAGTAGGGTCGCAACAGCTCTTCGCAGTGTTGCATTGTTTTTCGAAACATGGGTTGCGTGTCGAAGAGCGTTCGACCCATGCCGAGGTACTGGCTGCCCTGCCCAGTAAACAGCCA
>JBFWSD010001135.1:0-3059 GCA_050248575.1 Gemmataceae bacterium | reverse complement strand
GCGCACCTCGATCGGCAGGGCGAGCGTGCCCTCCTGGAATGGCTTCCGCAAGTTGACGAGGAGGATCGACGGATTGCCCGGCTTCACTTCCCACGATTCGAGGTTGCGAACGTCGACCTCGTAGGGGACCAGGCCCGGGTCGCACTCGAACTCGATCTGCTTGACCCCGAGATGGGGCACCTCGAGCTCGAACTCGAAGTTGGCCCGCACCAGGTCGGGCTCGAGGTCCTGGCGCGCTTTCAGCCTGGACAGCAACAGCGGCCTGGGCTGTTGCGGGCCGCCCCCTTCGCGGATCTCGAGCTGGATGTGGCCGGCGAAGTCGATGTGCCAGAGCCGCCGTTCCGAACTGGTTGCGCGGTGCGGCCCGGAGACCAGAAACGTCTCGCGCGGCAAGACGATGCGGTCGGCGGGCAGCTCGAGCTCCAGTGTCGCCACCGGGCACGGCGGGACCTGAATATCAAAGCGCAATGCCCCGGGCGACGCCGTGCCGCGCGCCGACCAGTCGAAATGCACTGTTTGTTCGCCCGGCTTCTCCACGAGCAATCCGGGAGTCTTGCCGTCGAGATCACCGAGGACTGCCTTCTCGGGCAGACGCACCGCCCGGATGGCCAGATTCAAGGGATCGAGAGGCAACACGCCCGCCGCGTCTTGCGGATTGATGATCTTCCATTCGCCCGCGGGATCGCCGCCCGTGGTGACGCCGACGAGGTCATGATGGTGGAGGACGGCGCGGTAATGGGCTTCGAGCAGGCGGGGCGGGTTCTTGAGCTTGGCACTGGCCGCGCGGGCACGGTCGACCAGAGTCTCGAACTCTTGCCGCGACAGTTGCTTGAGCACGCCGTGCTTTTCACGCACGGTGGCCAGCTTGTCGGGCGCGATGAGGATGCGACGGATGAGCAGCGGATCGGCCTCGGGCTCGTCGGCCGGGCTGGCGAAAGCCGCCAGCCCGCCCACAAGCAGGAGGGCTCCCATGCATCGCCATCGCGCGTTTGCCAACATCAACAATCCTCGGATCTCCCGTGGCCTGATCGCCGGAGTTGCTCAGGCAATGCCCCCTTGCTGGCGTACGGAACTCTCACGGCCTGCTTCCTGCCGATACGGAGCGTCAACGGTCGAGGGCTCCTTTGGCCAGCTCGTTTGTGTGCCGCGATCGACGGTGGCGCCTGGCTTGAGCCTGGTGAAGCTGGGCAGAAACACGACCTGGCGCTGATAGTGCTGTTGCAGCATCCAGTAAACGCTCAGGACGACGATCAGAACCACCACTCCGGGCTCGATTCCGTAGAGCAAGGCGGGCAGCACCGCGGGCCAGAAGACGCCCAGGTAAGCAATGCCGAAACCCACCAAGGTGAGCAGGCCCCAGACGAGAGGCCGCGAGAGCGGGGCGAAAGCCAGGAAGAGGCCGATGGCCAGGACCAGCAACGAACAGCCAATCAACCAGGCCTGCCGTGGCACCTGGACGATGCGAACAGCATCGAGGTTGGTGCGCCAGGCGAACAGCCCGGCCTCGACCGGGCCGCCTTGTTGCGGCACGCCGGTGAGCCAGTGATCGAGCTCGCCGCCGGGCACGGCTGCATACGGCGTCAGCAAGCCGCCTACCCATTCCCAGCGTTGCTCGGCCGCAAAGTCGCCTCCCTGGTAAAGCGGGACCCAGTCGCCCGGCAGCGAAACTTGCCAGCGGGTCCGCCCCAGGAAGACATCCCCCTTGAGCACGGGCGGATAAAAGGTGCTGAACAGAGCGCCGTTGCCCGGCGTGCCCCCCGGAGAGAGTTGATAGCGCACATCGAGCACCACGGGCAGCTTCTCGAAAGCGGGCAGCTTGAGCCGCACCAGCCCGCCGCCCCCCTCGTTGCGCTCCTCCATCTCCAGGGCCATCGGCCGATTGTCGAGGAAGACTTTCAGGTTCAGGCCCATCAAGTTGGGGAACTCGAGATCGAGCGTGCGCGTGCTGAGACGGCTGAGCAAGAAACGCGCGCGGTAAACCTGGTCGCCATTCTCGCTGACCGCCACCTGGATGAGGGCTCGATCGGCCATCACCGGCGCGAGCGCGGCCAGCGACGATTCCTTTTCGATGAGGCTCAGGGGGGCATCACGCCGTTCGCTGGTGAGGACAAGGGCCGGCAGCGCGGGCCTGCCCGCAACGATCTCGGTGTGCTGTTCTTGCCAGGCGCCCGCGGCGTCGACGAGGTCGGAGGGCAGGGCCACCCCGTTCTGCGGTTCGCTCCAGACGCGGTCCTGGGTGCGGCCCTCGGTGGCCCGGGCCGCGTGCAGTGCGGGCAGCTCGATCCGCCGTTGCCGCGCGCCTTGCTCGCCCGCCATGGCCGGCAGGTTCAGCACATAGTTGAACACCAGGGCGACCTTGGGACCCGGGGCCTCGATACGCACCAGCCCGTTGGCACGCAGCACGCCCCCTTGCACCAGCTTGGGCCTGCCCAGCCCGGGCGGGATCTCGACCTGCACGTACGTGGGAGCCTCGTCGGGGAAGCTGAATTCGAGGCGCTGCTCCACCACGGCCTGCGTGGCGTGGAGTGTGGCGTCAATCACCGAGTCGACCGGCAGCTTGGGGCGATAATCGCGCCAGGCCACTTCGGTCTGGTCCGGCGTGCGTTCCCAGCGCCAGACGTGATGATGCGTGCCCGGGGGCAGCACCTCGGCGCTGGACTGTTTCTCGATCAACTCGAGGTTCTCGGGCACGGTCACACCGAGCTGGCTGCCGCGATCGAAGCTGTTGAGCACGCGGGGCAGCTCGAGTGTCATCTCTTGCGTGCCCGGCGCGAGTGTGCCCCGCGCCGGCAAAGTGACGGCAAAGGGCTGCGACTGCCGCGACGACATCTTCAAGACAGCCAGCTTGCGCTGGGGATCGATCTCCACGCCGATGTCAGCCGGCGTCGGCCCGCGCCGCTCGTCGTAGACAAAATTCGCAGGCAGCTGAACTTCCAGACGATCCACGCCGGTGCTGTGCGGCGTGATCTGGATCTTGCAATCGAGCTGATAGGCGCCCTTGTCGAAGATTTGCAGGGCATGTTCGCCGCGAATCTCGAGGGCCCCTTTCACGGTTTCGA
>JBFWSD010001134.1:0-3059 GCA_050248575.1 Gemmataceae bacterium | reverse complement strand
GCCGCGGCATCCTGCTTCGCGACTTGAAACCGAGCAATGTGATGCTGGGCCGCTATGGCGAGACCCTGGTGGTGGACTGGGGGCTGGCCAAGCATCTCTCGTCGCGCGACGGCGAGCCGGAAGAAGAAGTCATGCTGCCCGCATCCGAGGCCAGCATGACCGAGACGCTGCCCGGGGCTGCCCTCGGCACGCCGCAATACATGAGCCCCGAACAGGCAGCGGGCCGCCTTGACGAGCTCGGCACACGCAGCGATATCTACGGCCTTGGCGCCAGTCTCTATCATCTGTTGACGGGCCGCGCTCCCTTTGACGGGGCCGAGTTGCACGTGCTGCTCGAACAAGTTCGCACGGGTCGCTTCAAGCGGCCCCGGCAGGTGAGGCGCAGCCTGCCGCGCCCACTCGAGGAAGTCTGCCTCAAGGCGATGGCGTTGCGGCCCGAAGATCGCTATGCCTCGGCCCAGGAACTGGCCGAGGACATCGAACGCTGGCTGGCCGACGAGCCGGTCACCGCCTACGAGGAGCCCGGCTGGCAGCAAATGCGCCGCTGGATCCGTCGGCACGCCCTGCAGGTGGGCCTGGGTTCGATCGTGGCGTTCGCGGTGCTGGTGTCGTGGTTCGCTTACCTGGCCTTCGAGAGCACTGTGAACAGCTCGCGCGAAGCATTGATCGAGGGCACCCAGGAAAGCAATCGCTTCGCGGCCCAGTTCGTGGCCTCCTCCATTTCCTGGCAGATCAATCAGCGTTTCGACATGCTCGAAGACGTGTCACGCTCAAACAGGATGCGGCTGCTGGTGGCGGCCGCGGCGGGGCAGGACCGCGCTTCCCCCGAACGACAGGCCCTGCAACGCCAACTCGAACGCGTCCGCAAGGAGTACGATTCAGTGCTCGGTCAGGGCAGCGAGATCTGGTCGATCTACGACGACAGAGGTTTCCAGGTGGCGCGCAGCCCGTTGCCCACGGCAGCCGAGCGCGACACGATCGGCGAGAACTTTGCTTATCGCGACTACTTTCACCATCGCGGCCGGGACCTGCCCAGGGGGTCCGATCTGCGCGACGTTCAACCTTACCGGAGCCGGCTGCCCTATATCTCCTCGATCCACCGCGAAACGGTCTCCGAGAGATGGGTCGTGCCCTTTTCGATTGCGATCTGGGACAGCGACGAGCCAGGGGCGAAGGTGATCGGCGTGTTGACCATGGCGGTGTTCCTGGGCGGCTTCGGCGAGCTGCGCAACTACAACGGGCCGCAGTTTGCCACGCTGGTCAATCTCGGCCCCGACGAAGCTGGCGGCCGCGGTTTGATCTTGCAGCACCCCGACCTGGTGGCCAGCAGTGCACAATACTACATCGATCCGAACTCGGAGCAAACCTTGCAGCATCTGGCCACGACCATGTATCGGCTGCAGCAAGAAGGGCGGCCCGCCAGCGAAGCCTTGCGAGCTCCCACCTATCTCGCCTGGAGCGCGGCTTATCGCGATCCGGTGGGACACATCATTCCCTTGTATGCGGGCGAATGGATGGCCGAGGCCTGGCCCGTGTTCATCAATCTGCCCAACCATGAGCGCATCAACACAGGGTGGGTGGTCATCATCCAAGAGCCGCGCGACGGCGCTCTCAAACCGATTCGCACCCTGCGTCAGGAACTCATCCAGCTCGGGTTGCTGGCTCTCGGACTGCTGTTGCTGTTGGTGGCGGTGATTTACGCGGCCGTGGCCCTGTTCTCGCGACGCCGGGCCACACCGCCGAAAGCGATCCACTGAGACCTTGCTCAAGAACGCGTCAAGACCTGGGCCAGGTCGATGTGGGCCGCGCCGGGCAAATCCGCAAAACGTTCGGGATGACAGGTGAAGATCACGATCTGTACCGGCCCGGCCGCGGGCTCGCCGGCTACGCGGCCCGCGGCAGTTTCTTGCAGCACTTCGAGGAGTCGTCGCTGCCGGTCGGCATCGGTGTGGGCCAGCGGATCGTCGAGGATGGCACAGGCCGGCTCCTCGCGCGCCAGCAAGCCCCCCAGAGCCAGCCGCACCAGCAAGCTGAGCTGTTCTTCGGTGCCGAACGACTCTTCGGCGAGGGCCACCGGCGTCTCGGTGCGCTGCCCGCACAGCACTCCCTCGGGCACATAGGAAGCACCAAACGACAGGCCGTGGTAGTCGTCGAGACCGATGTGCCGGGCCCAGCCGAGCACGCGCGCGGCGATGGGATTCATGACCTGGTCGACGGAGCCCTCGCGGCTTTGCTCGAAGAGCGAGCGCAGGTGGCGGTGCGCTTCCGCCTCCGCTTCTTCGCGTTCGAGGGCTTCTTCGATCTCGCGGAGGGCAGCGGCGGCCTCGGCCCGGCGCACGTGCAGCCCTTCGCTGCTCTGCAAGACGCCGCGCAGGCGCTGGATTTCATGGCCCGCCTGCTGCAAGCCATCTTGCCGCTGGCGCAGACGGCGCTCCGCTTCGGCCAGCCGCGCGTCCACGGTTCGTTCGGCCTCTGAGAGCTGCAGGGCCGCCAGCCGCGCGCGGGCCGCTTGCTCCGCCTGGGCCGCCTGCTTCACTTCTTCTGCAAGCGTCGGTTCGGATCCCAGCCGGTCGAGCTCGTCGCGGGTCGCCTGCGCCGTGGCCTTGGCCGAGGCCAGCTCGGCGTGAAGGCGGGCCGCCTTGTCGGCGGCCAGCTGCTGGCGACGGCTGCCTTCTTGCACATCGCGCTCGCATTGCACGCGCTGCGCTTTCAGATCGGCAGTCTGTTCGCTGGCCAGCCGAGCCTCGCGCGTAATCTCGGCCTCGTCCGCCAGCTGTTCGGTCAGCTCGGGATACTGCAACAACAGCTGAGACCGTTCCTGTTCGAGCTGGTCGAGTTCGCCGCGCACGGCAGCTTCCCCTTCGGGGACGAGCCGGCGAAGTTCCGCACGCAGCAGATCGAGTCGTTGCACGCACGATTCTCGTTCGAGCCGATCCTGGCTCAGTCGTTCGAGGCTGCCGTCGTCGGCCGGGTTGCCGCCGCACACCGCCAGCTGTTCATGGAACTGCTGATCGAGGCGGGCGAGTTGTTCGGCGGCCCGTTCGAGGTCGTCTTCGTGC
>JBFWSD010001133.1:0-3060 GCA_050248575.1 Gemmataceae bacterium | reverse complement strand
GCAGGTCGCGTGGGTGGCCAACCTCTTCTATGCGGACCAGCAAGATCTTGTCGTGCTGGCCATCGATCCGGGCAAGCTGTCGAGCGCAGTGAAGTACGAGACGATCGAGACCGGGGCCCGTTTTCCACACGTGTATGGCCCGATCGAACGGGCGGCGGTGGTCGAGGTGCAGCCCCTCCTGCGCGACGGGCAAGGGAGATGGACGTTCTGATCACTCGTTGCAGGTTTCGACCATGATGGCGATGATGAGGCGTTCTTTCTTCTTGGTCTGATAGCGTGTGACGATGGGGAAGAACTTGCCGCAGCAGCTGGTGTAGGCGATGGCCCCGAGGTTGGGGGGCTTGACGGTGACGCTAACGCGGTTCTGCTCGTCGGCGGGGCGGTCCAGCGTGACGGTGACCACTTCATCGTCGACCAGCGGGAACTTGTCGGAACGGCCCACGGCAACCATGCGCGTGGTGGTGCGGGCCAGGCGGAAGCCGGTCAGCTTCGGTTCGACCTTTTGTACCTTGTCGGCGATGCACTTGAGCTTGGGATCGACCTCTTTGCTGTCTTCGCTGGCGAGGACGGCGATCACCACGACTTTGATTTCATCGGCGGCGCGCAGGGCGCCGACGCTGACCAGCAAGAGGGTCAGGGCAAGCATCGCAGTTCGGCGCAGAGAAGTCACTCAATCCTCCGAGTCATTCGGAAACGAATCACTGGCCACAAGGGGCGCCCAGATCATCGGGGCGTCGGCCTGGTCGGGCCGCCAGCGCAGCTGACCGAAATCAGCGTTGGCATCCTTCTCCACATGATTCAAGATGACGTCGCCCGGTTCCATGAGCACGATCGGCCCGGGCGTGGGCACCTCGCCGATGACCAGGGCACGGGCATCGGCCACGTCGACGCTGATAATCTCCACATCGTTTTCGTCGACCACGGGCCACGGCTCGACGGCAACGGGCTGAGGTTGCTCTTCGGGAGGAGCATTGGTGCCCAGCGACAGGGCAAACACCAGGCTGGCCGCGGCGACCACGGCCCCCACGGCCCAGGGCCAGCGCCGCAGCGGCGGACGCTCCCGGTAGTCGATGACGCCCTGGTGAATCTTCGCCGCCATCCCGTTCCAGTCGCGCTCGGGCGGCTCGGAGACGCTCGAACGCTGGTAGAGGGCTTGCAGTTTTTCGTGTGCGCGCAGCTCGTCGGCCGCGCCTGGATGGGCCTGGAGCCAATCTTCCACGCGCTGGCGGTCGGCGGGCGCAAGCCGATCGTCCACATAGGCGGCCAGCTCGTCCGCGCGAGGCACGAAATTCTGTCGGCGACCTGGAATCATCATTTCACCCAGCGGGCCAGCTGTGCTCGCAGCTTCTGGCGAGCATAGAACAAACGACTCATCACTGTGCCAATCGAGATGCCGAGCACCTCGGCAACTTCCCGATAGTTGAGCTCGCCGTCGACGTAGAGCACGAAGGTGCGTCGCTGCGCTTCGGGCAAGGTCTTCAAGGCCTCGTTCAGCGAGGCGCGGAGCTCGCCGTTTTCCAGCCCGAGGGCCGGGTCGGCGAGCGTGAGCAAGTAGCCGCTGTCGAACTCGGTGCCGTCGAGCGTGTCGAGGCTGACCGCGTCGCGCCGGCTGCGCTGCCGCCCGAGATCCAGGGCGGCATTACTCACTACCCGCAGCAGCCAGGTCTTGAACGAGCTGCGCCCCTCGAATCCATCGAGGTGCGTGAGTGCTTTGATGAATCCTTCTTGAACGGCATCCAGGGCGTCGGCTTCGCGTCCAAGCAGACGAAAGGCCACACGATAGGCCAAACCCCGGTAGCGGCGAAACAGCTCTTCCAGAGCGTTGCGATCGCCCCGCGCATAGCGTGCCAGCAAACTCTCGTCACTGGCTTCCGGGGGGGAAATTGCCGTCACGACTGCCATGATTCACATCCCTAGGTGCAGACGTACCGGAAGGTGGGATTATTCAGGCGGCCCGCATTGTACGCCTACCCGTGCGGCAATGCGAGAAAAACCCGACTCCATCTTTCGCCTGCCCGCCGCCAAAGTCAAGACGATTCGGGCTGTGAATGCCGTCATTCCGCGAGGGCCGGCTCGATCACGCGCATCGTCTTCCACTTGCCCGCCCGGAAGCGCAGATAGAACGTGAAGGCCATCGCGAAGATGTGCGCCGTGGCAAACCACCAGGCCGAGTCGATGTTGCCCTCCGCGGCCACCACCAGATAGGTGGGCAGCACCATGATCGGCCAGGCCAGGCAGAAGGTTGCCGCCGTGACGAAGCGCGTGTCCCCCGCGCCGCGCAGGGCAAAGCCGAAGGTCATGTTGCCCGCGTCGGCCAGCGAGAAGACCGCCACGCACACGAGCAAGCCGGGCACGAGGGCAGCCACCGCGGCGAACTCGGCCGGGTCCTTGTCTCCTTCGAACAACGCCACCAGCACGCCGGGCAACAAGAGGTAAATGGCCGCCACCACCGACATGTAGCCCAGCGCCCAGCGCAGACCGGTATAGACGCTCTTCTCGGCCAGCTCGGGGCGATCGCCGCCCAGGCGCTGGCCAACGAGGATACAGATGGCCTGCCCCAGCCCCATCATCGGCAGGAAGGCGATCATGTTCAGGCGGACGGCGAGCGTGGTGGCCCCCATGGCGGCATCGCCGAGCCGGCCCACCATCTGCACGAATAGATTGAAGACGAGCACGTCGAGGAAGACCTGCGTGCCCGCCGGGCCGCCGTACTTCATCAGCCGATAGAAGAGATCGCGCTCGATGCGCCAGGCCAGCACGTTGAAGTGCGTGCGATAGCTCCGCCGGAAGAGCAGCCCGAGTGCCAGGAGGGCCGACGCCCACGAACCGATCACGGTCGACCAGCCCGCGCCGGCGATGCCCATCTCGGGAAAGCCGAAGCGGCCGAAGATCAGCACCAGGGCCAGCAACACGTTCACCGCGGTGCCGAAGGCCTCGATGCCGAGCACGGTCCAGGTCTGGCCCCGGCCCGAGAAGAAGCCGTTGATGGCCGCCATCAACAGCATCGGCATGGCGGCGAACGACAGGCAACGCAGATAGGTCACTTCCAGCGGTTGCAGC
>JBFWSD010001132.1:0-3063 GCA_050248575.1 Gemmataceae bacterium | reverse complement strand
CGTTCGATGGGCCTGGAAGCCAGCGGCCTGGGGCACGTGGTGGACGTGATGGCCAAGGCCATGAGCACGGCCAACACAGACATGCTGCAGCTGGGCGACGCCTTCAAGTTCGTCGGGCCAGTGGCGCGTTCGGCCGGGTTCTCGCTCGAAGAAATCACCGCCGCGATCCAGGTGCTCTCGGATGCCGGCGTGCAAGGCGAGATGGCCGGCACGACCCTCCGAGGCATGATCCTCTCGCTGAGCGACGTCGGCAAGGCACCCGCGCTGGCGCAGCTCGGCGTCCGTGTTCGTGATGCGGTCGGCAACTTCCGACCCCTCGCCGACATCATGGAGGACTTCCAGAGGGCGCTTCAATCGCGGGGCACTTTCGACCTGTCCAGTGCCCTCGGTGGCATCTTTGAAAATCGCCAGGTGACGGGCGCGATGACCCTGATTGCCGACGGCGCCGACAAGCTCCGTGCCCGCACCAAGGCGCTGCAGGAAGCGGCCGGGACCGGTGCCAGGATCTCGGCCATCCAGCTCGACACCTTGACCGGATCGGTAAAGATCTTCCTGTCAGCCCTCCAGGACGTGGCCATCGAACTGGGCGGCGCGCTGGCCCCCCCACTCCGTGTCTGGGCTGGCCAACTCGTCGAGGCGCTCAATGTCACAAGTACTGTGATCAAGCACAATAAGGAGCTGTTCCTTGGGCTGGCCAAGGGAGCGCTCATCCTCATCGGCGCCGGCGCGGTCTTGATCGGCCTTGGATTGGCGCTCAAGGTTGTCGGGCTCGCCGTGGGCGGCTTCGCCCTGGCCTGGTCGGCGGTCGGCCTGGCCGTCACGATGGCGGTCAAGTCGTTGCTGTTCGTTCTGACGCCGCTTGGCCTGCTGCTGAAAACCGTCGACAGCATGATCACGGCCTTTGCCTTCTCGAAGGAGGGCCGTGCCTCGCTCGAAGCGTGGGGCGATGCTTTCCGCGCCATGGCCGACGATGCCAGGACCGCCTGGGGTGGGATCATCAATGCCGTACGTGCTGGTGACCTGGAACTGGCCGGGCGCATCGCCATGGCTGGCCTCAAGTCGGCCTGGGAAGAGACGGTGGCTGCGCTCAAGGTCACCTGGGCGAAGTTTGCAAGCTGGTGGCAGCAGCGCGTCGAGACGGCCCGGGCCAACTTCGCCCTGCTCATCCACCAACCGGTCCCGAACGCCCAGGAAGGCCTGGCTTTCATGCTGGCGCAGGCTGGCGAGGCCGTTGGCGTCCTCCCCGAGGGCGCGGCGGCACAGGTCCGGCAAGCGCATCGCGAGCGCGTGGCCGGTGACCCCGTGCGCCGGAACATCATTCAAGACCACCAGGCCCAGATCCAGGCTATCGAGCAGGAAGAGGCGGCACGTGTCGCTGCCATCCAGCGCGAAGGCAACCAGGCACGTGCCCAGCTCCAGGCGCTCGTGCAGCAGGCGGCCGTGAGGCGTGCCCAGCCACTGGTACAGGCTGCAGCCGAGTTGCAACGGCGCGTTCCGGGTGCGATTGGCGGTCGACTGGGTGGTGGTGACCCGCGAAACGTCGGCCTGCCAGCCATCGACATGGGCACCTTCTCAGCTCATGTCGCGCGGCTCCTGGGGGGTGCCAAGGACGTAGAGGAAAAGCAACTCGATCAGCAGATCGACGCTGCCGAGCGCCTCAAGAAGATTCAGAAGCTCCTCGAAGGGATCGAGCTATTGAGGGTCGGCTGATGGCCAAGATCTTTGAACGCTTCGACTCACGCGGTGGCTCGATTGGTCCCGACTCCCCACGACGAGACTTGCGCTACACTGTCGTTGACGCGGACGAGTCTACGGCCACCGCATTGGTCGAGTCGCATGTCCCAGCTTTTTTCGAAGGTCTGGTGTTCCAGAACTATGACCTCGAACAGCTTGGGGGTGGCGTCTTTGACGTCGTCGCCCATTACAGCGACAAGAAACAGGATGGACGAGATTCACCCAGCGCCGGAAGTGGCGATCCGGGCAGCGACGGCGGTGGTGGTGATGGCGGCGACGGTGGTCGCACGCCGAAGCAGGCCGGCGATGGCCCGCAGACAGCAACCGACTGGGATTTCTCGTTCGATACGACTGGCGGCACGTCGAAGATCTTTCAATATCGAACGGCCTTCTCAAAGGTCTTCAACCAAATGGTCTCGACGGTCCGCACCATTGCGAGCGGCGTCGTCAACAAGGTCAACTTCCAGGGTGCCATCAACGTTCGCCAGCAAGGCACGAAAGAAGTGGCCGAGGGCGTTGAGATCTCGATTCCGCAGTTCTCCTTTACCCTCAAGGGAATCTTCCGGCCGCCATTACCCGCGAACTTCGTGACCCGGGTTTACAAGCTGACCGCGCATGTCAACTCTGACCGCGTGATGATTTATGCACATGGTGCCCTGTTGACCTTTGAGGCCGGGGAACTGCTCTTTCGCGGCGCAACGGGTGGCATTCGCGAAGGCGGCGACGTCGAGCTGATGATGAATTTCGTGGCCAGCGAAAACGCCTTTCTCGAAGGGATCATCGAGAACGCCATCGATGATTTCAACAACCCGGTTGACGGTATCACGAAGAAAGGCCACGAGTATCTCTGGTTCCGGTACCAGGACGAAGCCATCGATAACCGCTTCGTGCCCAAGCCGGTCCAAGCCTTCGTCGGCGACGTCTATCCGACCGCGGCACTGTCACAACTCTTGACACCCTTCCGGTGAGCCCATGGGATTCTTCAACAAGCAACGCTCTGGTGATCTCTGGCGCCCCCATCAAGCCTCCGAATGGAACGCCATGCTCGATGCTGCGCTCGCTGAGCAGCGGCGACAGCAGAGTCTCCAGACTCCTGTTCATCCCGCCTTCCGTCCCCTGGTCACTTGCAAGATGCGCAACAATGATATGTCACCCGTGCCGTACTTCACCGCCCTGGCTCTTCGCGATCCAGTCATCGACGGTGCCGCCAATGAGGCGGAGTTTCTGCGCGTGGTCAACTTCGAAGGATTCGTGGCCGAAGCGAACGATGTCGTTCTGTCGCCCCAGAAAGTGGCCATTGCCTTGCAACCCATGGCGGCGGGCGCAATC
>JBFWSD010001131.1:0-3064 GCA_050248575.1 Gemmataceae bacterium | reverse complement strand
CAGGAACTCGGCCGCCGCCACGACATCGTCCACCTCGCCCAGGAAGCCTTCCTTGACGCCGGGGTTGTCGTTGCCGCCGCGTAGCGAGGGGAACATCATGACGATGCCCGCCTTGCGATAGGCGCTGGCCGCTTGATCGTTGTCGGCGGGCAAGTCCTCCCAGACCGGGCCGATCGTGTTGCAGTCGCCGCCCGTGATCCAGATGATGGCGGCGTGCTTGGTCCCGTCCTTGGGGTCGGGCGTGAGATAGGCGGCAAGTTTTCCCGGAGCAGCGTCGTAGTGCACCAGGTCAAAGAGCCTGGCCGGCTTCTCGGGCGGTGTTCCGTCGCGTTCCTGGCGAGTCAGCCTGGTCTTGAAGCCGCGGCGGGCCTCGACCAGCGTTTCGGCCGTGGTCGGCGGTGGATTGACCACCGCCTGGGGGATGCTGAAATCTTCGGTGATCAAGACCGAGATCACGACGAACCCGATGAAGCCGAGCATGCCCACACCGATCACCCCCGCGACCACGATCAGTGCGTTCACGAAACAGCCCCAGGCCGTCTGCTGCGGCCGGCCCTCACCGGTGGGCGCGCTCATCTGGCCTTCTCCATGGTTGGGTCGAACACTCACGGGTCGAGCCGGCGCTGGGTCGACGCGTGTAAGCGGTCTGTGCGCTTACACCGTGGCGCCAGCCTGTTCGAGGCGGCGCTGCATTTCCTGCCATTGCTGCTTGCCCACTTCCTTGATCTTCTCGTCGGGCCACTTCTCCAGCTTGCTGTAGCGCGGGTGTCGCGAATCCTTGTAGGGATCATTGCGGGCCGCGTTGTAACAGCAGATCAGCGCCCAGCGCGGATCCGGGCTCGTGTTCTGATCCGAGCGGTGCAGCAAGTTGGAGTGGAAGAAGATGGCCGAGCCCGCTTCGAGCTCGCAGTGCACCAGCGGCATCCGCTCCAGGATCGCCGCGATGCGCTCGGGATCGGCGCCGGTCTGGTCGCCGACCTTGCCGTGATCGATGCGGCCCAGCAGGTGCGTGCCCTTGATGACTTGCAGGCAGCCGTTCGCCTTGGTGGCCCTGTCGAGGGCAATCATGCAGCTCGCCATCAGCGGGAACAGGCAGCCGTTGTTGTACCAGTAACCGTAATCCTGATGCCATTCCCAGGCGCCGCCGACGAAAGGTTCCTTGAGGATCATCTTGTGGTGATAGTGGTAGACCTCGCCGCCCAGCAGCTTTTCCATGTTGTCGACGACGCGGTGGGCGCGGACCACGGCGCCGTAAATGTCGTCGGGCACGTCGTTGTGCATGCTCAGCTTGACGGCCGTTCCCTTGGCGTCTTCGCGGCCATACGCCGACTGGGCCAGTTCGTGATCGCCCCGGGCGATCTTCCTGAGCAGCTCAACTTCCTCGCCGTCGAGGAGGTTCGGGACGATGACGAAACCGTCCGCTTCGTACTGGCGCAGCTGCTCGTCACTCAATCGGAAACTCATGGAATCCTCTCTGCCAACTCGGGTTGGCGCTCAACAAATTCGTCTCTTGAAAATCTAATCGAAAGCGGGGCGGAAAAGAAGAGGCGCAGCCGAAAGCATCAATTGCTCGCCCGCGCGGGCGGGCGCGTGGGGCAGGTTTCCAACCTGCCACGCCCGAGCATTTGGCCTTCCGGTCGAGCACGCGACACGAGAGCGGGTTGCGAATCGGATGCCGTCGCGCGGCAGGTTACAAACCTGCCCACGCCGAGTTAGCTCACGTCATAGGAAAGGTTAGGACCGAGCCAGCGTTCGACTTCCCGCACGGGCATCTTCTTGCGAGTCGCGTAGTTTTCCACCTGGTCGCGCGTGATCATGTCGACCGCAAAGTAACGCGCCTCGGGATGCCCGAAGTACCAGCCGCTCACCGAAGCCGCGGGCTGCATGGCGTAGCTCTCCGTGAGCTGGATGCCCGATGACTCTGCATCGAGCAACTGCCACAGCGCCGCCTTCTCGGTGTGATCGGGGCAGGAGGGATAGCCCGCCGCCGGGCGGATGCCGCGATACTTCTCGGCAATGAGCTGCTCCTTGGAGAGGGTTTCTTCCTTGCCGTAGCCCCAGTCGCGGCGGGCTCGTTCGTGCAAGAGCTCGGCAAAGGCCTCGGCCAGCCGGTCGGCCAGCGCCTTGACCATGATGCCGTTGTAGTCGTCGTGTTCTGCTTCGAAGCGGGCCACGAGTTCGTCTGCGCCCAGCCCCGCGGTCACCGCGAAAGCACCGAGATAGTCCTTCACGCCCGAACCCACCGGGGCCAGGTAATCGGCCAGCGAGCGGAACGAGGTCTGCCCTTCGCGCTGCCATTGCTGCCGCAGCATGTGGAAGCGCGACTGTTCTTGCGTGCGTGCTTCGTCGCGGTAGACGACGATATCGTCGCCGTCGGCGTTGGCGGGGAAGAAGCCGTACACGGCCCGGGCCGTCAGCCACTTGTTGGCGACGATCTGGCCCAGCAGCTTCTGCGCATCGTCGAAAAGCTTTCTGGCCTCCGGGCCGACCTTCGGATCGTTGAGGATGCCGGGATACTTGCCCGTCAGCTCCCAGGCCATGAAGAACGGGGACCAGTCGATATAGGGGACGATCTCGGCCAGTGGGAAGTCGTCGAGCCGGCGCAGCCCGGTGAAAGCGGGCACCGCCACCGGCGTTGTCTGCCAGTCGATCGCGAAACGCTTGGCGAACGCTTCGGCATAGGGAACGAGAGTACGTTGCCTGCGCCTGGCGAAGGCTTCGCGCTCGGACGCTTGCATTTCGCGGTTCGTGCGGTCGAGCTCGGCCCGCCGATCGGGATTGGTCAGTTTCTCGACCACGCCGACGCTGCGCGAGGCGTCTTTCACGTGAACCACCGGGCCATGGTAGGCCGGCGCGATCTTCACGGCCGTGTGTTTCACGCTGGTGGTGGCCCCGCCGATCAAGAGGGGCAGGTCGAAGCCTTGCCGCTCCATTTCGCGGGCCACGTGCACCATCTCATCGAGCGACGGTGTGATCAGCCCGGACAGCCCGATCATGTCGGCCCCTTCCGTGCGGGCCGTTTCCAGAATCTTCTCGCACGGCGTCTGCACGCCGAGATCGACGA
>JBFWSD010001130.1:0-3067 GCA_050248575.1 Gemmataceae bacterium | reverse complement strand
GCTGGCCCGCGAGGCGTGGATTTATCGGCCCGCCCGGCTGGGCCGCGTCATCTACATGGGCAGCATCTGTTGCGTGTACACCGGACTGCTCCTGGCCAGCCATTTCTTTCTCCCGAGCCTCATGATCGGCTTCGTGCTGGCGGCCAACTACATTCACGCCACCGAGTACCTGGCCATAGTTTCCTGGGCGATGAAGAAACGGCATGGCCGCACCGAAACCGGGCTATGGGGCTACATCATGCCGCGCTGGACCGGTTCGCTGGTGATCTTCATGCTGGCCCTCAGCGGCTGCATGATCCTGCTGGCCCGCCACCAGTACATGATTTTCTTGATCCTGACGCTTTTTGTCTCTTACTTGCACTATGCTTACGATGGTATGATCTGGAAAGGGAAGCGCCCGGCCCCACGGCCGGCGGCAGCGCCCGCGGGCAACGCTTGAAGTGATTAGGACTCGCTGCAATCACCTCCACTACACTGTGCAACGCGAGCGCGCGAGTGCTCGCCACGTTGCACCTGAGGGTACACCTCGATGTACTTGCTGAATGCGGCAGCATGGCCCTTGCTGTTCATCTGCCTGGGCATGATCACCTGCGCGGTGGTCGACTGGTGGAAGTTCAAGGTGCCCAACGTGATCACGCTCCCGTTGATCATCACGGGCTGGATCTACGGCATGTTGCACGATTTCGGCCTCGAGCTGGGCGACGTGCTCATCGCGGAGCCGCTGCAAGTGGGCGGGCAAGGCGGGATCCTGGCCGCCCTCGGGGGCACCTTCCTGGGCATGGGCTTGCTCTATCCGCTCTACATGATCGGCGGCGTCGGCGCGGGCGACGTCAAGATGCAGATGGGCTTCGGCTCGTGGGTATGTGCCTACTTCGGCTGGAACCCGGGCTGGCTCGTCGTGGTCGTGTCCTATTGTGCCGGCGTCATCGTCGGCGGCATTCTCTCGGCAATCCTGATCGTGATCCGCGGCGAGTACAAGCAGAACATGGCGCACGTCCACGTGATCTTGGCCGAGTTGATGACGCTCGGGCCGCGCGGGCACATCAAGCAGATTCATGATCAGGCCCAGGCGCGAAAACCGCGCTGGCACATGATTCCGTACGGGGTGCCTCTTTGCCTGGGCTTCGTAGGCTTCATGATCGCCTGGCCCTACATGGTGAGCAAGCCGGCCAACTCCAGCGAAACTGGCGCAACTTCGGTACTTTCGGGAAAATCGCATGGAGACAGTGGCGAACAACTAATAATCGCGCCGAACGATTCCACCGCTACAACCAAAAGAGTTTAAGTTGTTTGACGCGGGAAGTCGAAAATACACCTCGGAGGAGCCTAGCTCAGTTCATTTCGATTGTAGGGCTGAAAAATTCCGAGGGCAAACGACACGACAGGCGCGTCTGTCCTTCGTGTGGTGGAAAAAGAGATAAAACGGAGACAAAGCCCTTGACACTTGTGTAGGGGTCTAGGGTACGCTGGAAACGGAGGTAGAACAGCGATTTCACGGAACGAATCGCACCCCCTCATCATGCAGTAGGGAAGTCAGGACGACACCCGAAGGCAAGCACGCAACGAGAGTGAACACTGTCGAGGACGCCCGGTGTAAGCCGGGAAAGCTTGTCGAGCCGGTGCGTGACCGGCACGGGAGCATGTACCTCACTGAGAAAGGCACCCATGAAACCGAAAACCCTCATGCTGATGGGCGTGGCCATCGTGTGCGGCCTGGTGGCCAGCTACATGACGAGCCGACTGATCGCCGAGAAGAACGAAACCGTGAAAGTGCTGGTCGCCAAGGGGAACATGCAACAGTGGACCCCCGTCCGTGACCCGCAGCAGATGTTCGAGGAGAAGGAAGTGCCGAAGAACCAGGCACCGCCGACGTACATTCCGCCCTCGGCCATCGGGGAGATGAAGGATCGTCCGCTGATCAAGAACATGAAGAAGGAGCAGGTCGTGACCTGGGAAGACCTGCAGAGTAAGGAAAAGGCGGGTCTGGAAGCATTGCTGCCGCAGGGCAAGCGTGCCTTCGCGATCGAGACGAGTGCCCGGACGGCCGCGGGCGGGTTCATTCTGCCCGGCTCGCACGTGGACATCATCTTGACCAAGCGCAACCAGGTCTCCACCGACGTGAACTACGTTCTGGAAGACGTGCTGGTGCGAGCCGTCGACCTGATGCCCGTTCGGCCCGACGACCGCCCTGGCATGGTGCCCTCGACGGTCACTCTGGAAGTGACCCCGGAAGAGGCGCTGAAGCTGGCCAAGGTGAAGCAGGCGGGTGAGTTCACCCTGACGCTACGTCCCTTCGGCGACAAGAAGAAGCATTCGGAGACGGTGGCCGTGGCGCCGCCGCCCCCGCCGCCGATCCCGGAACCGGTCGCCGAAGAGACCGTGAAGGATCCGATGACGCCGAAGGAAAAGCCGCTGTATGAAGAGTTCATCCAGGACACCTTCAACGGCAGCCGGTGGGAGCGCTGGTGCTGCCACATCGACAAGCAGACTGGCAAGGTCGTCAAGCGTTTCCGCGTGGCGATTCCTGGCGAAGAAGGAGCTCCGACGGACGCCAGTGGCGAACCGGCGGCCAATACGCCGGCCGCCACGCCTGCGGCGGATGACAGCGTGCTGCCAACGCCGGGCGTGTCGAACGAATGAGGTAGGGATGGAAATGGGTGCGTGGAGGAGTGGGGCCAGCGCGGCTCTGCTCCTCCGCTAGACCCGGGACCCGAAGCGCGTCGTGTGGGGTGGTGGGGCAACCCCCATACCCGATGTTCATTTACTGTCATTGCGGTGGGTGAGGCTCACCCGCTCTACACATGTCAAGAGGTGAAAGGATGCACCGGAAGAATCACGTGCCACGTTCAGCACTGGGGTGGATGCTGCTGATCCCGTTGCTCGGTGGCATCACGCTCGCCGGCAAGACGCCGGCCCAGGAGGTGGCGCCTCCCCCCACCCCCGAAATATCTCCATCCATTCTCCAGGTCTCCGTGGGCGAAGCCAGGCCGCTGCAATTGGCGACCTTGGCTCGCCTCATGATCTGGGTGCTGTCCCGCGGCGGCATCATCTTCGTGCAGGCCGATGC
>JBFWSD010001129.1:0-3067 GCA_050248575.1 Gemmataceae bacterium | reverse complement strand
TTGCTTTCGAGCTGCCACAGCATGTTGACTTCGGTGGCCACGATAAAGTCGGCCGGTTCGCTGTAGCCCGCCACGAAGCGGAGCATGCCCTCGGTGCCGCCGACGAAGTCGCTGTGCTCGCGAATGTTGGCCGGGCATTCGGGATGGGCCATCGTCACCGCGCCGGGCACACGCTTCTTCAGGTCGAGCAGATCGCGCACGCTGAAGATCTCGTGCACCATGCAGGCGCCGTCCCAGAGGATCATCTTGCGGCCCGTCACCTCTTCGAGGTAGCTGCCCAGGTGGCGATCCGGGACAAAGAGAATCTCGTAGTCGGCTGGCACGCGGCGGATGATCTGTTCGGCGTTGCCCGAAGTGACGATCCAGTCGGAAAGCGCCTTCACGGCGGCCGAACTGTTGATGTAGGTCACGGTCTGGAAACGTTTGCCCTGGCTGCGGAGCAGTTCCTGATAGCGGGCCAGTTGCGGCGCCGGGCAGCTCTCCGCGAGGCTGCAGCCCGCCTTGAGGTCGGGCAAGAGCACGCGCTTGTCCGGGTTGAGCATCTTGGCGGTCTCGGCCATGAAATGTACGCCGCAGAACACGATGGTCCCGGTCTTCACGGTGGTGGCGGCCCGGGCCAGCTTGAGACTGTCGCCGGTGAAGTCGGCCAGCTCCTGGATGTCGCCGTCCTGGTAGTAGTGGGCCAGGATGGTGGCATCGGCCTGCCGCTTCAACTGCTTGATCTCATCGACCAGGTCGCGGGGGATTTGGGCAGAAGGGAGAAGTTCCAGGGTGCGAAGCATGTTGCTCCTTGTTTTTTATGTGGCGGAGGAAGAACCCACATCAGGCTGTTTTAGAGACGGCCGTGCGTCTTCACCCAAATTGTATGCAGGGTTCATGGAAAAGTCATCGGTCCGACTATGGATTTTGGCGGGCAGCTGACGCCGAGCCGGTGTCCACCTGCCACCCAGATCCTGGAAGGCGCCGTTCGGTCAAGGGCTGCCCTCGCGCAGCCACAACTCCGCGGCGGCAATCTGCCGCAGTGGCTGCACGCGCACCCCGATCGATTCGGGATCGCGCAGATTCTCCGCAGCATCGAAACGGAAACCGTCGAACAGGGCCATGGCCTCCGCACGGGGCACGAAGGGTTGCAGCTCCCATGGCCCGCCTGCGAACAGGTATTCGCGCAGCTCGGCAAAGCCTAGCTGAAAAACCAGGTTCGCATACGCCGACAAGCTGGCCTTGTCACGGCGGCGCTGGAGGCTGGCAGGCAAGTAATCACGCAGCCCGCGTGTGAGCCACGGTTTGAAGGGTGCGTCCGCAGTACACGGAGGCCGCCAGGCATAGGGCACGCTGTAGACGAATTCGAACAGCCGGCGGTCCAGGTAGGGCGAAGTGGCACGCAGCCCGCCCGAGGCAAACTCGTTGCCCCAGTGCCAGAAGGCAAACTGCGTGAAGGGCAAGTTCAAGATCTGCCACGACCGCTCGAGCGACGGGCAGTCCAGTTGCACTGTCGGCCCGCGAGTTTCCTCGTCGTCAATCTGGCACAACTCCATCGCTTGCGGCGTCAGCCAGCGCGGCAACATGGCGGCCCGCCGGGGCCGCAAGCGCTTGAGCTGACGATATGGAACTTTGAGCCACTCGGGGCAAAGCTCGCGCGCTAGCCAGACGCACGTCTGCCAGTCCGGCGATGTTTCAAGGATGGAGCGCGAGGCGCTGGCCAGCCTGCGCCAGCAACGATGCCGGCGCAGATCGGCCAGGTGTTCATAATCGGTGGCAAGCTCATCGCCGCCCAGGCCGTTGAGAAGCACGTCGGCCCCGCGCGCGCGGGCGGCCTCGACAAAGGCATCGAAGAGAGGAGATTGCGAGTTGACCACTGGCCCGGCGTTGCGTCTGACTTCCCGGCGCATGCCATCGACGCAGATTCCGCGGCCCAGGTCGGGCAGTCTGCACGCGCTCAGCCCGGTCCGCTGCAGCACGTCGTCGATATAGCGCGATTCATCGCCGGGCAGATCGCCGAACACACCGGCGAAAACCGTGAATGGCCCGCTCGCCGTCGTCGCGCGGCGCAGCTCTGCGACGATGCCAGCCAGGGCCGTCGAGTCGATGCCCCCGCTCATGACCATTCCAGCGGACAAGCTGGCAGGCATTCTTTCTCGCACCGCTTGCCGGCACAGGCTGGCAAACTCTTCGAGCACGGCCGCGCCCGATGCCGACGCGCAACGCGTCTCACCGGGCCGCCAGTAGCGCTCGATGCGGCGGCCATGGGCAGCAGCCACAAGTGAATGCCCCGCGGGCAAACGCTGAATATCGGCGTGAAAGGTCGCCCCGACTGACCCCCAGCGGTCGGCAAGACAACGCACCAGCATCGACTCGTTGATACGATCGGCGATGCCGGGCAGCCGCAACAGCGGTCCGGGATGAGAGGCAATCGACAGGTTTTCCCCCTGCCCACCGAAGAAGAGCCCGCGCAGCCCGAAGGGATCGACCGCGGCGAAGAGCGAACGTTCCGCTTCGTCCCACACCGCCAGCGTGAAGTCGCCGACCAGCTTTTCGACCAGCCGCGTGCCCCAGGCGGCATAGGCGGCCAGCAGCAGATCGACATCCTCGGCCTCGACGGTTGGCGAGAGCTGGCTGGCAAGCTCCTTGCGGTTGTGCAGCAGGCCGTCGAAAACAGCTACCAGCGGCAGGGTGGAGTGTCGCCGCATTCTTGCGACATGGCCCGGCAAGGCGCGGTGAACGAAAGTCGCCAGCCCGAGGCTCGCGGAATCAAGAAGCTCGATGCCGTCACCGATTGACTCGAGATGTTCGCGCAACCACGCCCGGGCAGCGGTGGCTCTCGACCAGTGGATGGTGCCGACAAACATGTCGATCCCCAGCGCGCAGGTAGCACGGGCTCAATGGCAGGATAGCGAAGGGATCCTCGGCGCGGAAGGCGAGCAATGGCTCAGTTGCGCCAGCGCGACAGGAAGGCGTCAATCTCGGCCGCGGTAGGCAGGATGCGCAGCCCGGGCGGCAGGAATTCGCTCATGAAGCCGTGTTCGGAATGACCGAAACCGAGTTCGTGGCCAAATTCGTGGACGACGAC
>JBFWSD010001128.1:0-3068 GCA_050248575.1 Gemmataceae bacterium | reverse complement strand
GGTCCGGGAAGGGCAACTCCCGGCGTGTCACGTCGGGCTCATCGAAGGGCATCGGCTTGTCGGGCTCCGGAGGTGGCGGCGTGACGTAGTCGGGCAACTCCGCACGCGCCCGCTCCGGCAAGCACCACTCGAGCAAGCGCTCGAAACGGCTGGCCCACTCGGGCAAGGGGCCTTCCTCGGCCAGCTTCACCTCGCCCAGGAAGGGGCGACAGCGTTCCAGGTCCAGCCCATCGAGGGCCAGGCGTCGCTCGAGATCGCGCGGATTCTCGTTGGGGGAAGCGGCCTCGCGCCAGCGGGCGATCCGCTGCGCGATGAGATCTTCCAGGCCAGCGACCGGCACGACTGCCCCTGCCAAACGCTCGTCAAGAGGCGTGGCACGGGCGACAAGGCGACGAAGGTCGACGTCAGGATACTGCATGGTATCCCCGAGCTTGCCCCGGAGACTGGATAGCGATCACTTCGCCGCAGCCACCACCATCTTGGCGGCGTCGGTCAGACCGGGGGCCGCCTGGATGGCCAGGCCGCTGTCCTTCAGCAGCTTGCGGCCCAGGTCCACATTGGTCCCTTCCAGCCGCACCACCAGCGGCACCTTGAAGCCGACTTCCTTGTAGGCGGCGATGATGCCTTCGGCGATGGTGTCGCACTTCATGATACCGCCGAAGATGTTGACCAGTACGGCCTTCACGCGCGGGTCGCCCAGCAGGATGCGGAAGGCTTCGGTGACCTGGTTCTTGTCGGCGCCGCCGCCCACGTCGAGGAAGTTGGCCGGGTCGCCGCCGTGATACTTGATGATGTCCATGGTGGCCATGGCCAGGCCGGCGCCGTTGACCAGGCAGCCGATGTTGCCCGTTAGATTGATGTAGCTAAGGCCCGACTTGGCGGCGCGCAGCTCGGCGGCGTCTTCTTCGGCCACGTCGCGCAGGGCCTCGATCTCGGGGTGGCGGAAGAGCGCGTTGTCATCGAATGTCATCTTGGCGTCGAGGGCAATGACGGCCCCCTCGGGCGTGACCACTACCGGATTGATCTCGGCCAGCGAGCAATCCTTGTCGAGGTAAACGCGACAGAGGGCCGTCATCAGCTTCTCGGCGGCGGCAATCTGCTCGGCCGGGAAGCCTAGCTCGTAAGCGAGCCGGCGTCCCTGGTAGGGAGACAGCCCGGCGACGGGATCGACATGCGCCTTGAGGATCTTCTCCGGGCTGCGCGCCGCCACTTCCTCGATCTCGACGCCGCCCTCGGCACAGGCCATCAGCACCGGCTTGCCGACGGCGCGATCGAGGACCATGCCCAGGTAGACCTCGCGGGCAATGTCGGCCGCTTCCTGCACGAGGATCTTGCTGACTTTCTGGCCCGCTTCGCCCGTCTGCTTGGTGACGAGCGGATACTTGAGCATGACCTCGGCCACTTGCTTGACTTCGTCGCGGGTCTTGCAGAACTTGACGCCGCCGAAGTCTTTGCCCGAGTCTTTGAACTTGCCCTTGCCGCGGCCGCCGGCGTGGATCTGGGCCTTGAGAACGGCGGGCTTGCCTTTGTACTGATCGAAGGCCTTGGCAGCATCTTCCGGGCTGGCGGCGACGATGCCGCGCGGGATGGCGGCCCCGGCGGCCGCCAGCAGCTCCTTGGCCTGGTACTCGTGAATCTTCATCGTGTGGTTTCCCCGTGCTGATGGACGACGGGGAATGTTATAGGAGTTTGTCGTGCACTCGGCACAACGTGCTGCTGCGCGAGAGCAATGGCGGTTTACTCGTGACTCGCCTCGGCCAGTCATGGAGTTCAAGGAGTTCAACGAGAAAGCCCACGAGCCTTCCGGCCCGTGGGCTTCGCGAGTGCACGTAGCGTCTTTACTTCTCGGTGACCTCGACGGTCACGGGCTGGCTGGTCACGACGACCGGGCCAAATCCCTCGGGCACGCCGAACGGCCTTTCAGCCTGGGCTGCGTCCTTGGGGGCAGGGTTCACATACAGGGTCACCGTGGCCTTGATCTCGTACTTGCCCGCCTTGGTCCAGTAGAGCTGATGGACCATGCGGCCTTCGGCGAAACGCAGGGCTTCGATCGGCAACTCGTAAGTCTTGCCCGGGGGGATCTCGACGATCTTGGGCTCGACGGGCGCGGCGTTGGGCTGAGCGGGCAGCACGGCAGGAGCGGCCGCCGGCACAGGCAACGCATTCCGAACCGGCACGCGAATCGGCCGGGCGGGCTGCGCCGGCACCGGCTGGGCCTGGTTGGGATCCTTGGCGTTGTCAGCCGGCGCTTCCGGTGCCTGGGCCGGAGCGGGCTGAGCCGGAGCCACCGGCAGGATGGCCGGAGCATTCGCGGGCACCGGCGCCGCGCCCGGAAGGGCACGCCCTTGACGCGGAACCGGCTGGGCCGGGTTGACCTTGATCGGCACGTTCTTGATCGGCAGCGCCATCGGGTTCACGGGCTGAATGTTGAAGCGCCCCTTGCGCAGATCGAGCATCTTGACCTCTTCCACGCCGGGGCCAGCCATCTCCAGCTTGAGGGACATCTCGTCAACGTCGCCCCAGGTGGCCACCCGGATCGGCTGATCGGAGTTGTTCTTCAACTGTAGTACGAGGTTGGCCGGCTGGGCGGGCAGGTTGCCCACCCGGATCGCGTTCGCGCGGATGTTGGCGTTGTTGTTGACCTTGATGTTGTTGAACGCTTGCACGCGCTTGGCGAGCTGTTCGTCGAGCACGAACTTCCCGTCCTTGGCGATGAGGCGGACTTCGAGGGCCGGCTTGGCAGCGTCGACGACTTTCTCGTCGATGGGCACGGCCTGGGCCTGATCGAAGCTGCTGTTGACGCCAATGCCGACGGCGACAAGCACGAGGGCGGCGACGGCCGCCAGCGCGACCTTGATCTTCTTCAAGAACATGGTGTGCAGGGCTCCTTCTGCGAGAGTCAGGGTTCGTGGGGAAACCAGAGGTACGAGAGCGGCGTGGCCGAGGCTGGCAGCCATCCCGGCCTGCAATGTGGCCGCTTGCAGCCCGGCGGGCACGGCCGCCTGAAGCGGCTGCGCCTCGAGCAACTGTACGAACAAGGGAGCAGCCAAGGCGATGCCGCGGAGATC
>JBFWSD010001127.1:0-3073 GCA_050248575.1 Gemmataceae bacterium | reverse complement strand
GAGAAGAACCCGGTCAAGGCCCGCGTCTTCACCAAGCTGTTCTTCCGTCACTGGGACGAATATGTGGCGGGCACCCGGCAGCACCTGTTCGTAATGTCGGCGCCGAACGGCACGTCCCTGGAAGAGCCCCGCGACGTCACACCCGGCGATCGCGACGGCTATCCCACGTCGATGACGTTCTCCGTGGGGGACGACTTCACGTTCAGCCCGGACGGCAAGTTCCTGCTCTATACGGCGCCGCCCGAGAAGGAAGAAGCCTGGAACACCAATCACGATATCTGGCGCGTCAATCTGGCCAGCGGGGAACGAGAGAACATGACGGCCGACAACAGGGCCGCGGACGGCTACCCGCAGTTCTCATCGGACGGCAAGTGGCTGGCCTATCGGGCGCAGGCGCGGCCCGGTTTCGAGGCCGATCGCTGGCAGCTCTTTGTTGCCCCCGCCAGGCCCGACGGTTCCTGTTCCGATAAACCCAAGAGCTTGACCGAGAAGTTCGATAGCAGCGTCAACCAGTTCGTCTGGGCGGGCGACGGCAAATCGATTGTCTTCGACGCCGAAGATCGCGGGCTATCCCCCATTTATCGCATCAACATTGCCATGCCCGAAGTCAGTGCCATCTACAAGGAGCACTCGAACTACTCGCTCTCGACCTGCCGCTCGGGCAAGATCGCTTTCGGGCAGTCTTCGCTTCTCTTTCCCACCCGGGTCATGGTGCTGGAAAAGGACAAGGCCCGGCTCGCAGCGGACGGCGGCAACGGCGCCTTGCTGAAAGAGATCGGGCTGCCCGCCTTCGAGAGCATTGACGTCAAGGGGGCCGAGGGCACTCCCATGCAGATGTGGCTCCTGAAGCCGCCCGGCTTCGACGCGGGCAAGAAGTGGCCCCTGGTCTATCTTGTGCATGGCGGCCCGCAAGGCTCGTGGAACGATGGCTGGAGCTGGCGCTGGAATCCCGCACTGTGGGCCGCACAGGGCTACGTCGTGGCTCTGCCCAACCCGCGCGGTTCTACAGGCTTCGGACAGAAGTATGTCGACGACATCTCGAAAGACTGGGGCGGTAAGGTCTTCGAGGACCTCATGAAAGGCATGGATTACCTGGAAGGGCTGCCCTATATCGACAAGGATCGAGTCGCTGCCGCCGGCGCCTCCTACGGCGGCTACATGATGAACTTCTTCCAGGGCAACACGGCCCGCTTCAAGACCCTCATCACGCATTGCGGCGTCTACAACCTGGAAAGCATGTTCGCCACCACCGAAGAGCTCTGGTTCGCCGAATGGGAACTGGGCGGGCTGCCCTGGGACGAGAAGGCGGAATCCTACAAGAAGTTCTCGCCCCATCGCTTCGCCAAGAACTTCAAGACGCCGATGCTGATCATTCACGGCGATCTCGACTTCCGCGTGCCCGTCTCGCAAGGACTCGAGCTCTTCACCACGCTCCAGCGGCTGGGCATCGCCTCGAAGATGATCAACTTCCCGGACGAGGGGCACTGGGTCTCGAAGCCCGCCAACAGCAAGTACTGGCACGAGCAAGTCTTCGCCTGGCTGAAGAAATACGCGCCGCCCGGCGGAAAATGAGGCACGCACAGAAAGCGAACCGACACTCTCGGTGTCGCTGCGTCTCTGCGGTCAGATCTTGCTTCTATTCGGCGAGCAGCGGGCCGGAGGTGCCCGGTTCGAGCTTTTCCCACTCATGCCGGACCTGGTGCAGGCCGTAGGCGCACACCTCGAACTCTTCGCTCAGGCGGCGCAGCACCGGGGCTTCTTCCTGGAAAGGCTCCCCTTCGAAGGTGCTGGCGATGTAGTAGGAACGTTTCCCTTGGGCGCAGTAATCGACGAAGTGGTCCTTGGACATCACGCTGCGGAAGCGTTCGAGGATCTCGGGATAGACGCCGGTCCAGAACAGGGTGAAGTCGCCGATGTGGCGGTGCATCTCGCGGCGAGTGCGGCCCTCGGCGGGCAAGCCCTCGGCGGAAACGACCATGTCGAAGACCTCTTCGAGTTTCTTGCCCTGCACGCTGCGCAGCCGATAGATAGCATCGACATGCGTGAACCGGGCCAGCAGCTCAGACAGGTAATCGATGAGGTTCGGGTCACCGATGCCGAGCTGGTTGAGAAAAGTCTGTTCGGTGATGCCGGCAAAGAGCCTGCGCAAGGATTGGTGGTTCGGCTTCATGTGCACACCTCTTCTTGTGGCACGGGGGCCTGGGATGTTCCGCGGCCCATCCCCCATTTCAACTATAAGCTCTTCGCAGGCTGAGTCAAACCCAACTGCTCCGGTGGGTGGAGTTCGCCGCGGAAAAACAGGCAAAGGAGCAAAGGCGGGAAGGCCGCTGCGATGACAGGACACTGTCAACGCGTCACCAGTGCATGACGAAGCCGCCATCGACGTTCAGGGTCTGGCCCGTGATGTTGCCGGCGCGGGGCGAGGCCAGAAAGACGGCCAGGTTGGCCACATCTTCCGGCTCTTGCCAGCGGCCCAGTGGAATGACCTTGCGTATCTTCTCGCCGGCCCAGTCTTCATAGGCTTGCCGCTGGTCCTCGGGCTGCTGCCGGTACCACGCTTCCCAGACGGCGCGATTAAGCACGCTCTTGATCATGCCCGGGCAGATCGTGTTCACGCGCACGTTGTAAGAGGCCAGGTCCTTGGCGGCACACTGCGCGAAGTTGATGAGCGCCGCCTTCGACGCACTGTAGGGTGGATCCGTCTGCGAGCCGATCTGCCCGGCCACGGAAGAGATGAACAGGAGCGTGCCCGACTTCCGCTCGATGAAGTGCGGTGTGAAGGCGTGTACCACGCAGGCCGCGCTCAGCACGTTGACGTCGAAGACCTTGCCCCAGTCGCCGGGCTCGAGGTTCCAGTACGGGAAGCCGAACTTGCCCGAGCCAATGCCGACGGCGAAGACGAGATGATCGACGCGGCCCAGCTTGTCGAGCATGTCGGCGGCGGCCCGCTGCATGGCCGGATAGTCGGTCGCGTCGCCCTGACAGGCGACCGCCTTGATCTTGTGATCGCGGCCCAGCGAGGCCGCCGAGAACTCCACATCGGGCTCGCGATCGACCAGGCCGACGTTGGCCC
>JBFWSD010001126.1:0-3074 GCA_050248575.1 Gemmataceae bacterium | reverse complement strand
CACCGACGCCATCGTCCTTGACGTGCCGGATGCCGACCAGGTGCTGAAGGCGGGCAAGAATGCCCTCAAGCTCGAAATCACGGGCAACAACACCCTGCCGTTCACGGCCACCTGGTCGTATCGCACGGTGCAGCCCGTGGCCGACGCCAAGGCCGAGGTCAAGATGTCCACTAGCCTCAGCCGCACCAAGCTGAGCGAAGGGGATACGGTCGACCTCAAGCTGCACGTCGAGAACGCCAGCACCAAGGGGCAGGGCATGGCCGTGGCGATCATCGGTCTGCCCGCTGGACTGACCATCCCCGAGGACCTCAAGCAGCTCAAGCAGTACTGCCTGCCCAAGACGGAAGGCGAACGGCCCGACGTCAGCTACTTCGAGATTCGTGGCCGCGAGCTGGTCCTCTACTGGCGCGATCTGGCCCCGCAGCAAAAGATCGACCTGAACCTGTCGCTGATCGCGCGCGTGCCCGGCGAGTATCGTGGCCCGGCTAGCCGCTCTTACCTCTACTACACGCCCGAGCACAAGGACTGGGTGGCCCCGCTGAGCGTGGAGATCAGCCCGAAGTGATCGAGTAAACCAAACTCTTCCGACCCACGGGAACATCCCGTGGGTCTTTTCCTTTTGAAGGGCCATCCTCCGGGAGCTGGCGTTCCCGGCTCGCCAAGCTCGAGAAGCCGGGCTTCTCCTCATCGGACGCATAGCATAACTCCAGACATTCCGCTCTTTCGCGCCTTCTGGAGGACGAACCATGTCGCGAACCAGATCATTCGACACCTCCCGTCGATTTTCCCATAATGTTGCGCCGGGCCGAGGCAAAGTACGTGTCAGGTTTGTCTGTCCGTGAACGGACCTGCTTGCACACTTCGCTTGCACAGAAAGCCTGTTGTGCAGATCGCCTCAGGTCATTGCAGTTTGGCGATTTAAGGCGAAACTCGCCGAATTGCGAGTGTGCAAGGCCCCAGGCCACGGCCCGCGTGCTAACGCCGTAACTGCTGACTCCCCTATGACTTTCGTTGCCGACACGGATTCGACAGCGCCCCGCAACGGCACTCACTCCATCACATTTCACCCACACGTGCGGAAAAGGGGTCGCAGCGGTCGCAGCGCAGCGGGCCAATTTCCCATAATGCTACGCCGGGCCGGGCAAAGGTACGTGTCAGGCTTGTCTGTCCGTGGCTCCACGAATCGACACAAATCGACCTTCGCGGGCAACGGCGTCTGTCGAGCTGTTTTCATTCGTGTGGATTCGTGAAGATTCGTGGTTCACGAATCGGCCCGGTCGTGAGCTTCGACGTTCATAAAGACCAATCAACCACGAATCGACACGAATCGACACGAATGTCCTTCGCGGGCAACTTTCTGCCGAGCTGTTTGGGTCGTCAAACTCTATGCGCTTGATTATCGCGGCAGTTTTGGAAGCGAGCCTAAAGTGGCCGGGCTTCTCCTCATCGGACGCATAGCATAACTCCAGACATTCCGCTCTTCGCGCCTTCTGGAGGACGAACCATGTCGCGAACCATCAAGATCCCTGTCGACGGCAAGGAGTTTAGCGGCTACCTGGCCCTGCCCGAGAAGGGCTCCGGTCCCGGGCTGGTGCTCTTGCAAGAGATCTACGGAGTCAGTCCGTCGATGCGGGCCGCCGCGGATCTCTATGCCCAGGAGGGCTATGTCGTTCTCGTCCCCGACCTGTTCTGGCGCATCGAGCCCAACGTGCAGCTCGGCTACGATCAGCAGCCCAAGGCCTTCGAGTACTACGGCAAGTTCGACGTCGATCAAGGAGTGAAAGACATTGGCGTCGCGGTGGCGGCGTTGCGCCAGCTGCCCGAGTGCAAGGGGGGCGTGGCAGCCATGGGCTTTTGCCTGGGCGGGCTACTCGCCTTTCTGGGTGCTGCGCGACTCGAGCTCGATGCAGCCATCGGCTTCTATGGCGTGAAGATCGACGAGTATCTTGGCGAGCTGGGAAACGTCCGTTGCCCGCTCATGCTGCATCTTGGCGGCAAGGACCATTACAACCCGCCCGACAAGGTGGCGAAGATCCGCGCCGCTTGCGCCCCGAACGAACAGATCTCGATCTATGAGTATCCGGAGGCCGATCACGGCTTCTACCTGCCCGGGCGGGCCGCGTACGACAAGCTGGCCGCTCAGCTGGCTCATTCCTATTCGATCGGCCTGCTCCGGCGCGTGCTCGGCCCGCACTACGACCTGGTGGCGTTGTGGGAGAAGCATTGCGAACTGGAGTTCTCCACGCGCAACGCCGATGAGACGATGAAGACGATGGTGGCTCAGCCCTACGTCAACCACATCCCCACCATGACGGGCGGCGTTGGCCAGACCGAGTTGCATCGCTTCTACAAGAACCACTTCATCCCGACGCTGCCCGAGGACACGCATCTGAAACCGGTCTCGCGCACCATCGGCGCGGATCGGCTGGTCGACGAGCTGCTCTTCTGTTTCACGCACACGAAAGAGATCGACTGGCTCTTGCCCGGCGTGAAGCCGACGGGCAAGTACGTGGAAGTGCCGACCATCGCGGTCGTGTGCTTCCGCGGCGACAAGCTGTACCACGAACACATCTACTGGGACCAGGCTTCGGTGCTGGTGCAGCTCGGGCTGCTCGATCCGCACGGGCTGCCGGTGGCGGGCATCGAGACGGCCCGCAAGCTGGTCGACGAGAAGCAGCCCTCGAACACGCTGATGAAGCGCTGGGCGGAGAGTGCCGGAAAGACGTAGTTCTGGGCGTTGCATTTTCCTACAGCCCGTGGCGAAGAATTCGCCGACATGGGCGCGCTTGCGCCAAATATGCTCACGACGGCCGCGAATTCTCATCGCCTGGGAACGGCACGGCTTGTGCATCGCTCAAGGGCGGCGCCATACGAACTTTGAACTCTGGAGGATATCATGCGGAAGATGCTGATCGCCGGGCTGTCGGTGGTTCTGAGTTTTGCCGTGGGCGCTCTCGCCAAGGAGGCGGCGAGCGATCAAGACGCCTTGCAAGGCAGCTGGGTCTTGAGCGCGGGCGAGGCGGACGGGCAGCCCCTCTCGGCGAAACAACTCGAGGGAGGCAAGCTGGTCCTCA
>JBFWSD010001125.1:0-3078 GCA_050248575.1 Gemmataceae bacterium | reverse complement strand
TTCTCGGTGTAATCGTCCTTGTAGGTCGAGTAGTCGAGGCTCTTCTTGGTCTGGGCATCGACGAGCTGCTTGATGAGGGCCATCTCTTCCGGGGCCACTTCCACGTCGGGCACGTCTTCTTCGTAGTTGGCCGGCTTGTTGACCTGCGAGTCGAAGTTGAGCATGGTCATGCCCAAGAGCTTGCCGATCGGCCGGAGAAGGAGCGTGTGCTCCTTGCCGTGCATGACCACGCGGCAGAGGGCAAAGCGACGGGTCTCTTCCAGGGCCCGTTGCAGCAGCGCGTAGGGCTTGTGGCCCACCGGCCCATCCGGCACCAGGTAATAAGTGCGGCCACTGAAGTAGATCGGATCGACTTGCTCGTGGTCGACGAAGGCGTCGATCTTCACGGCCTTGTCGCTCTCGGTGCGAAGCTTGTCGAGCTCTTCGGGATCGATGACGACAAACTGCCCCTTGGCGAACTCGTAGCCCGAGACGATGGCGTCGCCCGAGACCTCGCCGTGCTTGGGGCAAGTCTTCTTGTAATTGATGCGACTGTGGCAGTCGGCATGAATCTGGTTGAGGTGAATCTCGCCGCCTCCGGAAGCCGTGGCGGTATATGCTTTTACGGGGATGGAAATCAGGCTGAGTTTGACAAAGCCCTTCCAGCTGCTGCGCGCCGCCATGGCAATATTCTCCACGGTTGGCATCGTGGCGCGCGCTGGGGTTTGCTTCGCCTCGAGCTTTCGAAAGACCCGGTGCTTCGGTGTTGTTGAAACTTGGCTGTCCGGGGTCCGTGCAATGATTCTGCCACACGCGGCGGGCGAACGCAAGCAGCTGTCGGGCGTGGATTGACAACTCTTGCCAAGTATCCCGCACGGACCGGAAAAAGCCGGGTGAATGTGACCAACGCGGGCAGCGCTGGCGTGTTGATCTTTGCGAGCCAGCCTGAACCAGGGCAGGGGAGCGGGCGTACAGTGGAGGCAGCCCCGCGGAAGGAGCGTTTGATTTTTCCAAGTTATTTCACCCTCCGAGAATCGTCATAAGTATGCCAGGGCACGGGTATGCGCCGTGCCGAACGGTCCAGGTTTTGGCAAGAAGTCTGGCGATGACCGGGCAACTGTGCGACAATCACTAGTCGTTGGCGGATCGCTGGTTCGGGCGGAACACTAGGGAACCAGTCCAGGAGAACAACCGATGTCGAGCACGTCTCGCGGACTCGCGGTGCTGGGGAGCCTCGGAATGCTGGCCTTCTGGTCGGTGCAGGCTCAGGGCGAGAAACCGATCGTGGTGCCCGCTCAGGTCGGGCAGCTGCAGATCAGGGCTGTCCCGCCCGCGGTGCGCGGGGTTCCGAACGGCAAAGCCGATGCCGATGAACCCGAGGATGAAACGCTCGGCTCGGCCATCACGCTGCCCCTCGACAGCACGGCCCGCAATCGTGCCACGGTCGCCATGGATTTCATGAAGATCGGCGACTGGGCCAACGCGGTCTATGCCCTCCAGCTCATGCTCAACGAGCCGGTCGACTCCTTCATCGAGATCGAGAAGACCGGCCCGGACGGCAAGATGTTGAAACACACCACCAGCGCCAAGGTGGAAGCGAATCGCCTCCTGGGCTCGATGCCGGCGGAAGGGCTCGAGGTGTACGAGCTGCAGCACGGCGCCGAGGCCCGTGCGATGCTCGAGGACGCCAAGCGGCTGCCCCACGAACGGGGCAAGGAAAAGCTGCAGAGCATGTCGGCCGCCGAGATCCTCGCCGACGTGTCGCAGCGCTACCTGCACACGAAGGCGGGTGCCGAGGCCGCCGAGTTGCTCGGCACGCATCATCTGATGCGCGGACAGCCCGTGACCGCCTCGCTCTGCTTCGAACGTCTCCTCGAAAGGCAGAAAGACGCCGTCAAGCCGCTGACGCTGCTCAAGGTGGCCATTGCTTATCAGCGTCTGGGCGACATTGATCGCTGCAACGCCACCTGGGACAAGCTGAAGCGCGTCAGCCCGGGCGGCGTGGCCCTCGACAATCGCGAGATTCCCCTCAAGCAACTGCGCGAAGAGGTGGAACGGGTGCCGAACCGCTTCTTTTCCGCCAGCGCCGCCACCGACTGGCCGCTCTTCAAGGGCGACCTGACCCGCACCGCCGAAGGCAAGGGCTCCACGCCCTTCCTGGACGACATTCACTGGAAGCAGCCGACTGTGGAAAACTCCACCGTGTCGGGCTGGCTGGACGGGGCCATCAAGGTCCACGAGAACCAGCAGAAGAGCTCGGTGCTGCCCGCCTTCTTCCCGATCGCCGTCAGCACCCGCACCAGCAAGGGCGAAAAGAAGCTGGTCATCTATCGCACCTATCGCTGCATCCAGGCCGTGAACGTCGAGGGGGGCAAGCTCGAATGGGAGCAGGTCCTCAAGTGGAGCATCGAGCAGATGCTCAAGAACAACCCCGGCGCCAAGATGCAGATCGACCAGTGGATGCAGTATTACACGCGCGGCGGCAACCTCAGCGTGCTGTGCGAGAATTCCGCGGTGGGCACGCTCAGCGCCGACAACAACTGCGTCTACGCCATCGATGACCTGGCCCTGCCGCCGCATCCGATGTGGCTGCAGCAGTTCAACTGGGGCGGCCGCCCCAACTTCGGCGCCCTGGCCGAGATCGTCAATCACAACAAGCTGATCGCCGTGGAACTGGCCTCGGGCAAGCTCCGCTGGGAACTGGGCGGCACCGGCGAAGGCGAGTTCGACGATTGCTTCTTCCTGGCCCCGCCGCTGCCCTTGGGCGGCAAGCTCTATTTGCTGATCGAAAAGGGCGGCCAGCTCAAGCTGGTCTGCCTCGATGCGCCGCAGACGGCGATGGCCCAGCCGACCGTCAACTGGAGCCAGCCGCTGGCCGCCTTGCAGAACCCGCTGCCGCGCGATGTCGGCCGCCGCATGCATGCCGCCAATCTGGCGTACGGCAACGGCATCCTGGTGTGCCCGACCAATGCGGGCGCCGTGCTGGGCGTCGATCTGCTCAACCACAGCATGATCTGGGTCTATCACTACGATCGCGTGGACAGCGGCGTCGACAACAACGGCCAGTTCAAGGGCCGCTTCAACCCCTATCAGCAAAAC
>JBFWSD010001124.1:0-3079 GCA_050248575.1 Gemmataceae bacterium | reverse complement strand
GCCCAGGTAGGCCTCGACGATGGTGGCCTGGCTGTTTTCTTCCGCAACGATCAACGTGCGCGGATGGGTGACGCCCGCTTCTTCCGCCGTGGACGAGGTGTAGACCACATAGATGGGCGGCTTGAAGATCACGCCGCGCGGGATGTGGATGTAGCTGCCGTCGCGCAGGAATGCCGTGTTGAGGGCTACCAGAGGCTGTTCTTCAAAGGCAGCGTGTTGCCCCAGGTGCTGCTCGATTTGCTCCCCGTACGCGGCCAGCGCCGGGATCAGGCACTCCACCGTCACTTCCTTGGCATCTCCCAGGCGGGCAGGCTGCATGAGCTGGCCATTGTGAAAGACCAGCCCGCGCTCCGCGCCGGGTAGCTTGCCCAGCAGCTCTTCCACCGTGGGCAGGTCCATCTGGTCCAGCGTCCGCAGCGTCTCCTGCGGGCAACGAAACGTCTGCTTGGCGAGCGGCGCCAGGTTGGTGAAGCGCCACTCCTCGTCGTCCAGCGTGGGGAAGCCCATCTCCTCGAAGCGCTCGAGGGCCGCGCGGCGCAGCCGATGCAGCCCGGACGAACCTACGCTGCTCAGTTCCTTCTCCAGCCGGTTGAAGTCGGCCAGGTAGACTTCTTTCTCATCCATAACGATCAAGGCTGTCACTCTCCGTTGCGTCGCCGGGCTCCGAGAAGCCCGGCTTCTTGCCCGTACCGATACTCTAAGTGGTTTGTAGTTGCTTCTGTTCTTCCTCGATCCAGCCGTAGCCCTTGGCTTCGAGCTCGTGGGCCAGTTCCTTGCCCCCCGATTTCACGATGCGGCCGTCGTAAAGCACGTGCACCTTGTCGGGCACGATGAAGTTCAAGAGCCGCTGATAGTGCGTGATGACCAGCATGGCGCGGTCCGGGCCGCGCAGCGCGTTCACGCCGTCGGCGACGATCTTCAGGGCGTCGATGTCGAGGCCGGAATCGGTCTCGTCGAGGATGGCCAGCTTCGGTTCGAGAACAGCCATCTGGAAGATCTCGTTGCGTTTCTTCTCGCCGCCCGAGAAGCCCTCGTTGACGGGCCGCCGCAGCAGCTCATCTTCCATCTTGAGGATCTTCATCTTCTCCTTGACGAGCTGGAGGAAGTCCATGGCGTCGACCTCGTCGAGGCCGCGGTGCTTGCGGACGGCGTTGAGGGCGGCCTTGAGGAAATAGTCGTTGCGCACGCCCGGGATCTCGACCGGGTACTGGAAGGCGAGGAACAGCCCCTCGCGGGCGCGGTCCTCGGGGTCCATGTCGAGCAGGTCCTTGCCGTCGAAGAGAACGTCGCCGTCGGTGACGTCGATGTAATCGCGGCCCGCGAGCACGCCGGCCAGCGTGCTCTTGCCCGAGCCGTTCGGCCCCATGATGGCATGCACCTCGCCCGGCAGCACCTTGAGGTTGATGCCCTTGAGGATCTCGTTGTTCTCGACCTTGGCGTGCAAATTGAAAACGGTCAGCATGGTCTGCGTAGCTCCCTCATTGTTGTCGCTTCTCGATCAGGCGTACCTGCAGCACCGCCACCATGCGGTCTTGCTCGGAAACAGTGAACATGACAGCCAACGGCAAATCGATCAGAATCCGGCGATGCTCGTCAAACTGCTCGCCTTTGCTCTCCGGGTCGACGCTCAGTTCCTGATCGATGGCAAATGTCGTTTCGGTTATCTGGCGCCGATCCGTTGCCTTGACCCAGATGTCAGCAAGCTCGTTCGTCGCCGACGGCCGCCAGATAACCGTGAATCTCATTTGGGAGTCTCCAGCGACTTCAGGTGCTGGAGCACTTGCTCCACCGTATAGCCGCCTTCCTCCTTTTCGCGTCGCAGCAACTCTTCGTTGGGACCAAAGAGCTTCTTGGCCTCCGCATAGAGCGTACGCTCCTCGACAGAGGCAGGCGTGATGTAGCCAAGCACCTTGCCCGAAGCGGCGCGCACCTCAGCAACCTCGTCGAGATCCTTGAGGAGTTGCTCGAGTTCCTTCGGCGCCGTGATGGTGATCATGATGATTACCTCATTTCGTGTCGTCGTCGGATCCGCCTTAGCGAACCGGGGCGCCGATGTGGGCGCCGATCTTCTTGAGCAACGGCCGGGCCGCCTCCTCTTCCGTACCGAGCGTGATGCCCGGGTTCTGCTGCAACAGCAACTTAAGCTGGTGCCCGTCGATCTCCAGGTCCCAGCAGCGCTCATCGAGGCCGTCGTTGGCCTCCAGCACGCGGGCATCGAAATGATCGAGCACCCTGATCACCATGACGTCGAACTGTTCCCAGTCTGGCTCCTCCGAGAGCACGATCTCGAGCGGCCTTCGCTCGGTACTCATACAACCTCCGCCAAAAGCAGCCGCGGCCGGGCCGGACGTCCGGCCCTGTCTTCTTCAATTTCCGCGCCTGCAACCATTGCGAAAAACCCGGCTTCTTTCCGGTCTCTCGCCGATCTTCCAGACGACCGCAAAGAAGCGGGGCTCCTTCACCGTCGACTCGTCTCAGCTGGGCTCTTTCAGTTCACCCGTTTCCGTGTGCACGCGGACGGCGTGATCCGTGTAATAATTCTTGTACGTCGTCTCGTAGCAGTCACGCATGATGTAGTACCAGCCACCTTCCCCGATGGTGATGTAGTCGACCGGTTTGCCCTCGTTCATTTTCTCGGGCCGCCCCTTCTTCCGCAGTTCGAAGCAGCGCTCGAGGTGCGGCTTGGCCAGTTCGTATGCCTCTTGCGCTTGCACCTTGCACTGCGGCGGCGAACGAAAGCCGATGCGGCTATCCCCCACCCACTTCATCTTCTTGTTCTTGGGCTGGAAGCTGAGGCAGCCCGCCACGAGGGCCACGCTCAACACCAGCAATGTCAACCAGCGCATGGCGGAATCCTTTCCTGCCGTTATCCGTCAAACTTCGCCGCGCGGCACACGCAGCTCGTCGCACGTCTTATCGTAAGTGTCCGCGAGGTTCACACGCACCCGCGGACCGTTCTTCTAGAACAGTGGGACCGAAGGCAAGTCAGCGCCGACCTGCACGGGCTCGTACCAGATGTCCAGCGCGGCCCCATTGTTCCTGGCCGCCGGGCGGTAGGCCGAGGCGTACAGCCCGGCGG
>JBFWSD010001123.1:0-3080 GCA_050248575.1 Gemmataceae bacterium | reverse complement strand
TCGTCGCGCCAGTCATCGCCGTCGTCTTCCTCTTCGCCCGGCGCGGGCTGGGCCGCCATCAGCCCGCGACGGATCAGTTCTTCATCCAATCGCGAGGTGGCGAGCGGGCCGGGGGGCAACTGATCGGGCGGCGGCACGCGCACATACTTCAGCACCGCGCGCGGGATCTCCAGCACGCTCTCGAAGGCTTGCAGCCTCTCATCGGCGTCGGCAATGCCGAGCTGGTTGATGAGATACGCCCCGTAGAGCGGGTGGATGCTGCGAAAAACCAGGAGATTGGGCAAGAGCGCGGTCGGCTGGGCCAGTTCGGGCGAGTAAGGCGCGGCCGGCTCGTTGCCCGCAGGGGCCGCATCGGCCTGCGGCGGCGCGGGCGGGGCCGGTTCCAGCTTGACGAAGCCACCCTTCTGCAAGGCGATCAGCATGCGGTCGAGCTGTTTCTCGCTGGCGAAGATGCGTGCATCGTCCATCAGACGCTTCTTGAGCACACTGCGAATGCGGCTGACCTCGGGCGAGATCTCCAGCAAGTAGGCGAGCAGCCGCCAGGGCAGCGGGCCCTTGCTGTAGAGCTTGCCCGGCGGGGCCGCCTGCAGTTGCTTGAACTCGGCCTCGCTCCAGTATTTCACGTTCTCGCGGCGTGAAGGTTTCTTGCGCTTGAGATCTTTCTTGGCCTTGAGCAGCCCGGGGTCTTTGGTGTTTTCCGGGATCTGCTCGAACTTCTCTTTCCAGCGATGGATGCGGACGTCGTCTTCGTGGGCGATGGCGTAAACGTGGCCGTGCGAATCGAACTGCGGCCTGCCCGCGCGGCCGAAGATCTGGTGGGCACTGCTGGCATCGATCAGGCGCTGCTTGCCGAACGGCCCCTTGACCAGGGCCGACAGCACAACCGAACGGGCGGGCAGGTTGATGCCCGCGGCCAGCGTCTCGGTACAGACCACCACGGCCAGCAGCTTGCGCACGAACAGTTCTTCCACCACTCTGCGATACTTGGGCAGCATGCCGGCATGATGCACCCCCACGCCGCGATGCAGCATCTGCTTGATCTTCGGCCCGACGCCCTGCGTCCACTCGATCTTGTTGATCTCGGCGTGCAGGGGCGTGCGTTGCTCCGGGCTGAGGAGCGACAGCCCTTTGAGCTGCTCGGCCACGCTCCAGCATTCGTCGCGGTTGAAGCAGAAAACGAGGGCCGGCGTGCGGCGAACCTCATCGCCTCCCTTGGCCATTTCCACCAGATGCTCGCCCAGGAACTGATCGGGCACCCAGTGGTAGCTCAGCGGCACCTTGCGTTCCTTGCTTTCGACCAGCTCGACCTTGCGGCCATGGCAGCGCTCGAGCCAGTTGAGGAACTCCATCGAGTTGCCCACGGTGGCCGAGAGGAGCAGTAGCCGGATGTGCCTGGGCAGAAACGCCAGCGACAGTTCCCACACGATGCCGCGTTCCTGGTCGGCGAAGTTGTGAAACTCGTCCATGACCACGGTGGAGACGTTGCTGAAGTCGAAGGCTTCTTCGTGGAGCAGGCGGTTGAGCAGGATCTCGGCGACCACCACGAGGATGCGGGCATTCGGATTCACGCGGCGGTTGCCCGTGACCAGGCCGACATCGTCCTTGCGGAAGCCCCAGCGCTCGGCGTTGTCTTGCATCTCGCGGAACTTCTGTTCGGTGAGGGCAATCAGGGGCGTGGTGTAGTAGGCGATGCTGCCCGAATGCAGGGCCTCGAAGAGGGCGGCCTCCGCGATCGCGGTCTTGCCCGTGCCGGTGGGGGCACACACCAGCACTCCCTGTTCGGTCATGAACCAGGCTAGCAGCGCTTCTTCCTGTACCGGATAGGGCGCATAGGGCAGCTGCCCCAGGTAACGATCGGCAAGCTCGGAACGATCTGGCGTGACGCTGGACATCCGCAATCCCGGCGAGACGAAGCGAAGGGCCCAGTTGCTGTTTTAGTGCCGGTGCAAAAAAACGTCGTGAAAACATTCTCGAGGGCGAAAAGACCCGCGCCGGCATCGCGTTTGCAACCTGTTCCTTGGCCCGGGCCAATCTACGTTTTAGGAGGAATGCCATGTTGCAAGCTAATGAACATATGGTAGTGGGCGCCTTCGAGGATCAGCGGCATGCCCGCGACGCGTTTCGAGCACTGCGCGGCGCCGGCTTTCGCGACCAACAGTTGCAGTGGGTGAGCGATGAAGAGGTTACCGGCGTAGAGCCGGCAGCCGTGCACCTGCAACACACGGGCTACCGGGGCGGCATGCTGGGCACGGTGGCCGGCGCCGGCGCGGGCATGGTGATCGGCGCGTTGATCGCCGCTGTGATCACGGCCGCGCCGCTCTGGACGGTGGTGGGGGCAGGGTTCGGCATGTTTGCCGGCGCGGCGCTGGGCGTGTTTATCGGCCCGTTCGTGGCCATGGAGGCAGAGCAGCGCCAGGTGTCCGGCCCGCCTGAACCCGGCTACGGCAGACGCACCGTCATCATCGTCGACACGCGGGATCGTCTGGACGAGGCAGCCTCGATCTTGCGTGCCCATGGGGCGTACGACGACAGCATGCGTGCCCGCTGACCGCTTGCGGCGGGCCGGAATAGGTAATCTCTCGCTCGCGTTTCCGGCTCGCCCTTATCTTTCCAGATCCTTCTTCAGTTTCGCGAGCCCGTCATGATTGCGGCGGCGGTGCGGCGTGACGCCGCCGTAGTTTCGTTTCAGGCTGCCCGCCTTGCTCAGCCGTTCCTGTGTGAAGCTCACCAGGAACTCGCCGCCGTACTTCTCCATCTGCCGCGCGTGTTCCGTACACAACCCAGTTTCCGGCAGGACTTCTACGCGTTCCGGATCGATCTCTTGCTGACAGATCTCACACCGATGCGACTGGTCCGACATCGATTCCTCCCGATTCCCGAACATTCGTATCTCCACTAATGAAACGCAGACCGCGGGCCATTTTTCACAACACGCGCACGTGGGGCAGGTTTTCAACCTGCCACGACCCTTCCTGCCGAACGTGAGGCACCAGAGCAGGTTCTTCGTTTGGCAGGTTACAAACCTGCCCCACGCAGGCCGGGCCGGTATAATCAAGCAGTTTGACTTCCTCGCTTTGCAC
>JBFWSD010001122.1:0-3082 GCA_050248575.1 Gemmataceae bacterium | reverse complement strand
GAGCCGCCAATGCGCCGCCTCGTGCATGAGCGTGAGCAAGGCGTGTTGCCGGGTGGCCACGATCAGGCCGGCGCCGATCCATGCCAGCGGGTGCGCTGCCTGCCATGCCAGGACAAAGCAAGCGACGATGATCGACCAGTCCGCGGCAATGGCGCATGGCCCGCGCCACACCTGCAACCGGGAAAGCTCACGGATGCGCGGCGCGAGATCCCGCAATAGCAATGCGTCTGCATTCCTGCTGGTCACGGGCTGCGCAACGGTTTCTTCAGCGGATTCGGTGTTCATGTTCGCGCCCTCGTGAAACAAGCGACATGGGTACTGCCCGCTCCAGGAACTGAAGCCAGCGCCGGCGGGAATCGCTGTTGTGCAGAATGGAGGCGATGTCGCCAGCGTGGCGGCGCGGCCCGTCGCATTGCAGCGCGCGGAGTGCGTTCGACACCGCGTCGGGCTGCAATTCGAGAGGGTCGAGCCAGGCGCCACACCCGGAATCAGCCACCGCCTGGGCCATGAGCCACTGATCGGGATTTCCGGGCAAGCTGAGCACTGGCACGCCGGCGGCCAAACTTTGATAGACCGTGCCGTTCCCGCCGTGGCATACAGTGACAGCAGCCCGCGCCAGGATCGGCCGCGGATCGATGAGACGCGTGAACTGAATCCGCTCTGACCACATTTCGCCACCGGGCGGTTCGGTGCCACTCACAACGGCCCGCCACCCGAGTCTTGTCAGTGCGCTTAGCACGGCCGGTAGAACCCGAGCGTCACCGCTGCTGCCCAGGCTGACGTAGGCCAGTGGACCATCGCCGCGTGGCGGAGAAACCGCACAGTGGCAACAGGGCTGCCAAGGGACTGGACCCAAATAGAAATGCCCGTCCGGCATGGCGTCCACGGGCACCAGCTCTGGCGCGTCGAGATAGGCGCACCAGGTCCCTGCTGTATATTGCTCGCGAAAATCTCGTAGCGGGGGCAGCCCGTGCTGGCGGCGGACACGATTCAGGGTCGAGCCGAATAGCCGCCAGAGTATGGGCCGCACCAGCAAGAACAGGGACTGGCGAAGGAGGTACGGCCAACCGGGCAGCAAGCCCGAAGGAGGCCGACCCAAGCGGCAGCGCGCGCCCGGACTCCAGTAGGCATTCGCCAGAGACAGGAGAGGCAGCCCTTCCAGAGCGGCCGCGATGCCCATTGACAGCCGGAAATCGCCTACCACCAGCTCCGGCCGCCTGCTCCGCAACAGCTCCCGGTCTGCTTCGACGTAGGCAGCGAGCTCGTGCTCTTCGTAGAAGAACTGGGCTCTGGCGACGCGCTCATAGAACAGTTGCGGAGGAATGGTTGGCAGTTCGCGCCAGGGCAGCCACTCGGCATGAACCACGTCTGCGAAACGGGCACTGCAGGCGACCATGACGTCGTAGCCCGCTTCGCGCGCCCAACTGGCCAGCACGGTTGGCCTGCTCACATGGGCCAGCGAGACGCCCTCGCCGACGAAGAGCAAGCGGGGCGTTTCGTTGGGCCCGAGATGCCGCCCGGGCCGATCACAAGCAACGTTGATTGGCAGTCGATGGCTCATGGCTCACATTCCACGCAGGGATTCCACGACCAGCCGGTGCGTGCGTTCAGACAAGACCAGCGCGGCTGGCAGACCATCCCTGTGAATGCGGACGGCGGCCCCGACCGTTGCCGCGATGAGCAGCTCGGGCACGACGGGCTCGGCCCGGTCGGTCGTCGGCCGGGTTTCGAACAACCAGTTTCTGCGACGCAGCAAGTCGTCAGTCATCGATGGCTCCCTGCACTTCGACCCGGTTCCGTGCGTCAGGATGCGTGGACGGACCATGCCCGCACAGGTCATCCGTGGCTGAGGAAACGGGACTTGTGTTCCATGACCTGGCTGGGGCTTGCGCCGTGCCCTGTTTTCGCAGCGCGACGGCCGGTTCATAAGCGGAGGGGAACCAGTAGCCGAACAGGCCGTAAAACCACAGGCGTGGACGCAACCACAGCCAGCGCGTCTCCGAAGGGTTGAAGCAACGATCCAGGTTGTGATCCAGGGCCTTGTTGACCTCGTCAAGGAAACGGTAGTTTCCGAATGGCAGCCAGGTGTCCATGTAGGAACGCCGCCAGGAACGCACCAGTTCCAGCTCGGGGCAGGCGACCAGCGCATGCAACGTTTCCTGGGTGAAGATCGTGCGATGATAGGGCAGGTGCAGTCGCATCAAGTGCGGGGTCAGATCTGCCATCTGGATGCCGTTCGGCTCCGACGTGCCGAGATACAGCAGCCCGCCGGGGCGAACGCGGGCCGCGCAGGCGCGGATGAAGCCACGCGGATCGTCGCAGTGCTCGATGACATCGTTGCTGAACACGCAGTCGTAACGCTGGCTTTCGGATGGCTGCTGGCAATAGGCGGGATCATAAGGATCATAACCGGTGACATGCGCGTAGCCCTGGGCCTGCAAGTAGCGCACGAAGAGGCCATTGCCACAACCATAGTCGAGAATAGTATCGCTGGAGCGTAGCCCTACCTGCCGCAGCCGCCGTAGCAGGTTGCGAAACGTGTTCCGCGCGAATACATCCAGCTCCCGCTTTTGCAGCGGATAGTCGGCATAGATGTCCTGGTAGTCGACTCCATCCACGGCACGAATGGTCGAACAGCGCGGGCACTGCCAGAGACGGAAGAGCACGTGCCGAAAACGCTCACTGTTGCCGCGTGCCTCTCCCAGGTTTGTTGGGTCGGGGCACTCCGTCTGATATGCACACGTGGGACAATGGACGACCGATGATCCTCGAGCTGGTGCCGACATCATTTCAACCTCGAAGCAAGTAACGCTGTCCGACCCATGCGCTGCGGCGACCAAGAGACTAAGGTTCGACTGCCACTTGCAACCCTGGTGCCGCTGCTGCGGAAGCGCTCAAAGGCTTGCCACGGCGCCGGGCCATGCCGAAGACAAAATCCCCCCTGGCCCGCTCCACCATGTTGTTGTTGACTTGCAAACCGTGCCGCTCTAGCTCTGCCACAAACTCCGCGGAGCTGAAGCGGTTTCCCTCCGGGTGCACAAAGAACGTTCGAGCCATCCAGCGTTCGAGCCATTGCCGGGTT
>JBFWSD010001121.1:0-3084 GCA_050248575.1 Gemmataceae bacterium | reverse complement strand
TCGAGACGCAGGTCGGCCTTGCGTTTGTGCTCGTCCGGGCCATGACAGGTAAAGCAGCGATCCGACAGGATCGGCCGGATATCGCGATTGAACTCGATCGGCTGCGGGGGTTCGGCCTGCGCGAGCGAGAGGCCAGCGAGAAAAACAATAGCGGCCAGCAGCCTGGCCAGCGCGGCGGGCTCGCTCGAGGCGCGTCGGGTCAACATCATGCGCGAATCCTGTTTGCGTAGGTAGGCACCGGATGGCAAGCGGTTCACTCCAGTGTAAAGGGAAACGGCCCGCATGCAATGCTTCCGAGGCGGAAAAAGGTCAACCGATGCTTGCACACTTTGCTTGCACACAGAAGCCTGTTGTGCGATTGTCCTTGGTTATTGCAACTCAACGAGTTAAGGCGAAATCGCGAAAACGCGAGTGTGCAAGCCACCGGGCCGCGGACGTTCATTTCATGCCGTAACTGCTGACTTTCATTGGACTTTCGTTGCCGGCACGGATCGCCGTGCCTGGTCGTTCGCGCGCGCTGTTTGCACCACACGCGCCGGCGCTCACAAGTCGCGCGCCGCTGCGGTTTCAATTGATGTTACGCCGGGCAGACCAAAAGTACGTGTCTGTCTTGTCTGTCCAACTCGCCCCTATGCTATGCTGCTTGAGGAATCCACGAATGACGTCGGACGTGCGCGTTCGGGTTGGAACCGCCTGGTTCGCTTTGGGGGAACGTTCCAACCCGAAGATCCAGCAGCGAACGCTCAACTGCCAACATCGAATCGAGATCGAATCCGCCGATGGGGTCGTAGCCTGGGAGAGGACATGCGCGAGGCCGCCGCGGAACGTCGCGAGCAGTGGATCGCCGCCCTTGAGGTGGGCGACGGCCTGGCTCAAGCGCTGCGCCGACACTTTGCCAGTGCGGGCTACCAGGTGAACCAGCTTGCGAGCGCGCAGGCCGCACTGGACTGGCTCAAGCTGAACTCGACGGCCTTGTTGCTCGTCAACCAGGAGCTGAGCGGCGACCGCGACGGTCTCGAACTGCTGGCGCATCTGAAGGCAAGCGGGCAGCAGCCCGCCGCGATCCTGATCGCGCGCGAGACGAGTGAAGGCTTGCTGGCCCGCGCGCTGCGCCAGGGGGTCAAGGATGTGATCCAGCGCACGCCCGCCCTGGGCAGCAACCTGATCCGGGCGGCCGAGCGCGTCTTGAAGGAAGAGGCGCCGCGGCCCGCGGGCGGGCGCAAGCTGAACGACTCCACCTCGACGTTGATCCAGTCGGCCATCGACGCCATCCTGATCGTCGATCTCGATCGGCGCATTCGCGAGTTCAATCCGGCGGCGGAACGGATGTTTGGCTGTGCCGCGTCGGAAGTGCTGGGCACGACCGTGGCGCGGTTTCTGCCCAGGGAGTTTCGCAGCAGCGATGCGGAGGAGGTGAAACACCACGGGGCGGCCCACTCTTCGCTCAGCGCGTCGCTGCCGTTCCAGACGCATGGCGTGCGGGGCAACGGCGAGGTGTTTCCGCTGGAGACGTCGATCTCGCCGTTCGAGGCCGAGGGGCGCAAGTTCTATGCGATCATCTTGCGCGACCTGACCGAGCGCGACCGGGCTGCCCGCGCCCTTCAAGAGAGCGAGCAGCGCCTGCGCACGCTCATCGAGTCCGCGCCGGAAGCGATCTTGCTCTTCGATGCCCGGGCCGGCCGCTTCACCGAATCGAATCCCATGGCGACGAAGCTGTTCGGGCTCGAGCAGCGTGAACTGGCGCGACGAAGTGTTCAAGACCTGAGTGCCGACGCGCAGCCGCAGGCAGGACCCCGCCTGGAGGAGTGGATCGAGGCGACCTTGCAGGGCAAGCAGCCCGTGTTCGAATGGTACTTTGCTGCCCCGGACGGGCCGATCCCGTGTGAAGTGAGGCTGGTCGAGCTGCCCAGTGCGGGCCGTCGTCTTATCCGGGCCAGCGTTACCGATATCCGCGAACGGAAACGCGCCGAAGAGCTGCGCCATCAGTTCACGCAAGGCGTGGTGAAGGCCCAGGAAGAGGAACGCCGCCGCCTGGCGCGCGATCTGCACGATGGGCTCGGGCAATCCTTGACCTTGCTGCTGTTTCAGCTCCAGCCCTTGCGCGCTCAGTTTCACGCCGATGCCAGTCTCGAGCCGCTCGAATCGTTCCGGGCGCAGGTCGTGCAGATCATGAACGAGACGCGGCGGATGGCGCGCGGCCTGCACCCGAGCGTGCTGGATGATCTCGGGCTGGCCCCGGCGCTGATCAGCCTCGTCGAAGACTGGCAGCGCAGTCATGGCGTGGCCGTGGAGCTCGACGGCGCGGAGCTGGAAGCGGGCCGCTTGCCCGTCCATGTCGAGGCGGTCCTTTATCGCATCGTCCAGGAAGCGCTGGCGAACATTGCCCGGCACGCCCATGCCCGCCGCGTGACGATTGCCTTCCGCCGCAGCGCCGCGCAGGTGGAGGGCCGCATCGAGGACGACGGCGAAGGCTTCCAGCTCGATGAGGGAACGAAGACCGACAAGGCCGGGCTTGGCCTCCTGAGCATGCAGGAACGCGCCGCCCTCCTTGGCGGGCGCGTGGAGATACAATCCACTCCGGGCAAGGGCACCTTGATCCTGCTTTCGATACCTGTCGGAGCCCGCACATGAGCAACATCCGGGTTGTGGTGGCCGACGATCACGCCGTGGTGCGCAACGGCGTGCGCATGCTGATCGGCAGCGCGGGCGATCTCGAGGTGGTGGGCGAGGCCGCGAACGGCGCCGAGGCTGCCGCCCAGGTGCAGGCGCAGCAGCCCGACCTTCTCGTCCTCGACCTGACCATGCCCGATACCGATGCCATGGGGCTGATCGAGTCCTTGCACAAGGACTATCCCGAGATGCGGATCCTGGTGCTGACGATGCACGACGATCCGGCGTACTGCCGGGCCGCGCTCGGAGCAGGCGCGGCGGGTTACGTGCTCAAGTCGGCGGTTGACACGGAGCTGCTGGCCGCCATCCGGCAGGTGCTGGCAGGCGGCCCGGCCATCGATGAACGCTTTCTGGCCAACGCGGTGCCCGACGGCAAGAATCTGCCCGGCACCGAGCGGCTCAGCGGGCGCGAAA
>JBFWSD010001120.1:0-3086 GCA_050248575.1 Gemmataceae bacterium | reverse complement strand
AGCTGCGCGAGCCAAAAATGTTGCACGCCCAGGTCGAACGGATGCTCGACGACCCCAGGGGACGGCGCTTCGCGGAGAATTTCGCGGGACAGTGGCTGGAGTTGCGAAACATCAATGAGACCTCGCCGGATCCCGCCATCTACGGCGAATTCGATGATTTCCTGTTCTGGTCGATGCCGCGCGAAACGCAGTTGTTTTTCAACGAGGTCTTGTCGCGTGACTTGCCAGTGACGAACTTCATGCAATCCGACTGGACCTTTCTAAACCAGCGTCTGGCCCAGCATTACGGTATTCAAGGCATCTCCGGGGGCGAACTGAGAAAAGTCGCCTTGCCCGCCAACGCCCATCGCGGCGGCGTGCTGACGCAGGCCGCCATCATGAAAGTGACTGCCGACGGATCGCGCACGTCTCCCGTGCTGCGCGGCGCCTGGGTCCTGGAGCGCATCCTTGGACAGGAAACTGCGCCGCCTCCAGCGGGCATTCCCGAATTCGAGCCCGATGTACGAGGCGCCACGACCATTCGCCAGCAGCTCGACAAGCACCGCCAACTCGAATCGTGCGCGGTCTGCCACAAGCACATTGATCCGCCGGGGTTCGCGCTGGAGTCCTTCGACGCCATCGGCGGCTGGCGCGAGTTCTATCGAGGCACCGGCCGAAAGCGGGTGGAACTCGCGAATTACCCGGGCCGCACCGTGTCGCGTGGACCCGACGTCGAGGCGCACGGCCAATCGCCCGACGGCCGAGCCTTTCGCGACATCGATGAGTACAAGCGACTCTTGCTGGAGGACAAGGATCAGCTGGCGCGTAATCTGGCCAAGAAGCTGATCATCTATTCAACCGGGGCCGACCTCCAGTTTGCCGACCGCGAAGTTGTCGAGCAACTCGTGGCCAGATCGCGTGCGGGCGGATATGGCTTCCGCACGCTGTTGCATGAAGTCGTGCAGAGTCGGCCGTTTCTGAACAAGTAGATTGTCGAGGTAACCATGCCATTGAACCGCCTGCCACGCCGGATTTTTCTTCGTGCCGCCGGCGTCTGCATTGGACTGCCGATGCTGGATGCCATGCTGCCGCGAATCGGCCGCGCCGAGTTGGCCGCGACGAATGTGCCCCCCATGCGGATGGTGCTGATCAGCCGGGCCCTGGGGCTGCACGCCCCCTATTTCTTTCCCGAGCAGTCAGGGCGTGACTATCAGCCGAGCCGGTATCTGAAATTGCTGGAGTCTCATCGACACGAATTCACGGTGTTCTCCGGCATGTCGCACCATTACGGCTCTGGACATGGAACGCTGGCCGGCCTGTTCACCGGCGTGGCGCCCGAGCGCATGCGCCAGGGAGCCATCAGGAATACGATCTCGCTCGATCAGGAAGTGGCGGCCCGGCTAAACAGCCCGACACGACATGCCTTTCTGGCGCTCGGTTCGAGCGGCCTGTCGTGGAACCATAAGGGTGTCCTGATTCCGTCGCAGGGGCGTGTTCTTGATGTGTTCAAGCAACTCTTCATTGATGGAACACCTGAAGAGGTCGCCAAGCAGGTCGAGCGCATCCGACGAGGGCAGAGTATCCTTGACGGTGTCCGCGAACAATCGAAGAGCCTGGCGGGAAACCTGGGCAAGTCTGACCGCGACCGCATTGATGTGCTGCTGGCCTCGATTCGAGAAGCGGAGAAGCGCTTGCAGCAAGATCAAGAGTGGGTGCGCAAAGCGAAGCCAAAAGTGAACGGCGACCTGTTCGCGAAGAGTTTCGGCGCCACCCAGCTGATCGAGCGTGAGCATCAATGGCTCGAACTGGTGCGCCTGGCCTTGGACACCGACTCGACGCGTGTGATCACGCTGCATCTGCAGTCACACGGCAATGTCTCGATTGATGGCAAGCTGATCGCCCATCATGAGTCCTCGCACCACGGGCGGAACGAGGACACGATCGAGCGGCTCGCCATGATTGAAGAGGCACAATTGAAGTCGTTCGACGCCTTCCTTGGCAGAATGAAGGCGACCAAGGAAGGTAGCGCTTCGCTGCTCGACCGGACGCAAGTCCTCTACGCCAGTGATCTGGGCAATGCTTCGGCCCACACTACCAGCAATCTACCGATCCTGCTCGCCGGCGGCGGCTTCAAGCACGCTGGTCATGTCGCCTTCGACCGCAAGAACAACAAGCTGATGTCGAACCTGTTTGTTCGCATGCTGCGGCAAATGGACATCGACGTGGATCGCTTCGGCAACAGTAACGGTACCCTGAGCGAGATCTAGCAACAGGCCACCGCCCGACGTGCTTCGGTCCGAACGACTCGAAGCCGGGTGAGGTGCAATGCGCGGCTCTACCAGCGGTCGACCACGAACGCCCCAGGGATGCCGGCCTCGACAAGAACACGGCCCAGGCTGACCCACTCCAGGCGAAGATCCAGGACAGCGACGTACCATGAGGCAACCAGTACCGCGTCAGGATCGGGAACGATCTCGGCCGATCCCAGGCTCACCGCCCGGATCATACTTTCCGCTGGCCACTCGATTTATCGTGGCTGGCCCGCTGTTATCATGGCATCATGGCAAGCTGGCATCATGGCAGAAACAAGATCGCCAAGGAGTGAGCCGGATGCAGCAATACTGGATGTGCGCGCGCCTGCAGGACCAGTCCTTCACCTGGGACGAGCTCAAGACACTGGCCGAGCGCCGCGAATTGCAGCCCGGCGACCAGATTCGCAAAGCAGACGGAGCCTGGCGGTCGGCCAACGACGTGCCAGGCTTGTTCGCGGACGAAGTCGAGGCGCCCGCCACGCTTGCGGATGTCTGCGAGAGTGCCAGTGATGCCGGAGTCGTTGACTCACCCGGCACGCTCGCATATGCGCAGGATGCCAGCCTCCAGGACCAGACCGAAGATCGGACCGAGGTTGGCCACGACAGCGATCCCACCACTCCCGGCGCGGAGAATACCATGCAGCGCCGCCGGGGGGCGGACACGGTCTCGATGCGTGGCCGCGACTTCGGCAACTACCGCATCCTCTCTGAACTGGGCCGCGGCGGCATGGGTGTCGTCTACAAGGCCACGCAAAAAGGGCTCAATCGCATGGTCGCCCTCAAGATGATCCTGGC
>JBFWSD010001119.1:0-3087 GCA_050248575.1 Gemmataceae bacterium | reverse complement strand
CCGCTCACGGGTTACTCGAGCGGGCTGGTCGCCGACGAGACCATCCGCTGGCTCGACAAGGAACGCGACCGCGGCAAGCCTTTCTTTCTCTTCGTGTGCTTTCACGAGCCGCACGAGCCGATCGCGAGCGCGCCCGAGTTCACAAAGCTGTACAACTTCCCCGACGATCCCAGTCGCGTGGCCCACCACGGCAACATCTCGCAAATGGATGCGGCCTTCGGTCGGATCATGAAGTGCCTGGACGACCAGAAGCTGGCCGACAGCACGCTGGTCTTCTTCACGAGCGATAACGGCCCGGCCATCACCGGCATTCATCCGCACGGGTCGGCCGGGCCGCTGCGGGGCAAGAAAGGCTACGTCTACGAAGGAGGCATTCGCGTGCCCGGCATGCTGCGCTGGCCGGGCCGCATCAAGCCCGCTCAGACCAGCGACGAGCCTGTCTGCGGCGTCGATGTGCTTCCCACGCTTTGCGCGCTGGCCGGCGTCGACGTGCCCAGGGACCGCGCCCTTGATGGCGCCAGCCTCGTGCCTTTGTTCGAGGGCAAGCCGGTTGCCCGGCGCACGCCACTTTACTGGCAGTTCAACGGCGCTCTGAGCGAGCCCAAGGTCGCGATGCGCGTTGGCGACTGGAAACTCCTGGCGAAGCTGAACACACCCGACCCGCCGCGCGGCGCTGACATCACCAAGGAAGCGCAGCAGGCTTTCAAATCGGCCGAGCTGGCGGGCTACGAATTGTACAACCTGCGCGAAGACCTCGGCGAAACGCGCGACCTGGCCCTCAAGGAGCCCGCACGGGTCAAAGAAATGGCGGCGCAGCTGAAAAAGCTCTCTCACGAAGTGCGTGACGAGAGTCCCACCTGGCCCGAGTGGAAATGGCCCCGCTACGAGGCCGAACGGATCGAGTGGCCCGCCTACCGGAAAAAGTAACTCCACATTCTCATAGATTTTTCACAAGTTTCTGGAGCCGTTCCTACCCGAAATGCGTCAATATAAGTATAACTTAAGTTGCCACGTAGGAGTCGCTCTCTCACCCATGCTCCTTCTTGGAGCCGCTCACCCTTGTGGAGTCGCTCGTGATGATGAATGCCGCGCGCCCGCGTCGTCTTGCAATTTCCCTTGTTGAACTGCTGGTTGTCCTGGCCATCATTGCCGTGTTGATCGGGCTGTTGCTGCCCGCGATCCAGCGCGTGCGCGAGCGGGCTCGCCAGACTGCGTGCATGAGCAATATGAAGAGCCTGGGGATTGCTCTGCTCGAGTACGAATCGACGCACGGGCAACTGCCGCTCGGAACCTCGCCCGGCAACAAAAGCAACTGGCTGGTCGAGCTCTATCCTTACCTGGAACAGGGCCAACTTTATCAACATGTCCTGAACGACACCGAACTGCCCACGGGGCAAACGGCCTCTGCACAGGCGCTCACCGTCCTGCAGTGCCCGAGCGACGGTCTGGGGGGCCGAGTTTCCACGCTTGGCGCCAAGAACTACAGTCACTCGAACTACCTGGCCTTTTTCGGCACCTACATGTACGGCGAAGCTTTTCCCAGTGCGGCCTTCGGCTGGGACTATGGCGCGCGCATGGCCGAGATCACGGATGGGACCAGCAACACCATGATGGTGGGCGAGTATCTCACCGGCGTGGCGAACGACACGGCCCCGCAAGATCTGCGCGGCGTCTACTGGCTCGAGTACGCGGGCAGCAACTCCCTCTTTGCCGCCAAGCCGCCGAATAGCTCTTCACCTGATTCGCTCAAGCAAGGCCACTGCTGGAACGACCGCAAGCTCAATCTGCCTTGCACCACGCACGAAGACAGCGATCGGCTCTCCGCGGGCGCCCGCAGCCGGCACCGCCAGGGAGTGAACAGCCTGTTCGCCGACGGCTCGGTGCGCTTCGTCGCCGACAACATCGAAACGATCACCTGGACGCACATGGCCTCGCGCGACGATGCTCATCGTCAGCATTTCATGCGCGACCGTTACCTGGTTTCCACTCACGGCAAGCCCGACGGGGTCGTCGGCGCCATCGAGCAAGCGGGCGGCAAGGTCTTGCAAACCTATGACAACTTCGACGTGGTGGCCGTGCAATTGCCCCGGGAAGCGGTTGAGCGCGTGACGCGGCTGCCCGGCGTCAAGAAATTCGAACGCGACCCGATCGTGTATGGCACGGCCCAGATCTCGCCGACCGGCGTCCGCCGCATCGAGGCCGACCCCATCACCATCAGTGGCAATTACAGCGACGTGGTGGTGGCCGTCATCGATTCAGGCATCGACGCCAATCATGAAGACCTGAACGTGGTCTTCAATCGGGCCTTCGGCGCGCTGCCCAATCCCGACGACGAGTACGGGCACGGCACCCACGTGGCCGGCATCATTGGCGCAAAGAACAACAACGTTGGTGTGGTAGGCGTGGCCCCCAACGCCAGCCTGTGGAACCTGCGCGTGCTCGATTCCAACAACGCGGGCACCGGCGCTGACGTGCTTGCCGCCATGAATTTCGCCATACGCCATGCTGGCGAAATCAAGGTCTGCAACATGAGCCTGGGGGCGCCGTACGATCCCGCCGATCCTGAGGACCTTGCTATCCGGCAGGCCGTCCGCACGATGACCGATGCCGGCATCGTTGTGGTCGTCGCAGCAGGTAACGATGGCCTGAATGAAACCTCAGCACTGGGGCTGGCCCGGACCGCCATCAATGTGGGAGCCCTGTGCGATACCAATGGGCTGCCTGGCGGCGGGGGCCCCCTCGGCCCGTTTAACGATCCGGACGACACCTATGCCAGTTACAGCAACTATGGTGATTTCATCGCCGTAGTCGCTCCAGGTTCCTCAATCGCCTCCTGCATGCCCGGCAATCAGTACGCAGTTGCCTCCGGAACCAGCCAGGCCGCGCCGCATGTCGCCGGGCTGGTCGCCGTGATGCTATCGTCCAGTAGCCCGTTGCAGCCCTTCCCTCCCACGCCGGGCACCCCGGGCACTCCCGGTACACCCTCTCAGCTCGTTCTGGCCAACATTCCCACGAACCGCAATCTACTGATCACGACCTTCATTCCTGGCAAGCCTGCCACTCCCCCCACGCCAGGAGGATCAAGCG
>JBFWSD010001118.1:0-3087 GCA_050248575.1 Gemmataceae bacterium | reverse complement strand
AGACCGCGATTAGATGCACCAATTATAGCTTCAAAAGTGGCAAGAATTACGTAACGTAGGGGGCACAAGCCGCCCCCTGCCGGAATACTTGTCCAGGAATCAGCAGTAATTGATGCACAAATTCGTTGGTCCGTGTTGTTGAGGAGAAGTAGATGTTGGCCTTGGGGTCAGTCGGTGTCGGCGGCGGCGGCGGTGGCCAAGCCGAGTTGCACCAGCAGCCGATACCAGTCATCTTGGTAACCGGCGAGGTTCAGATAGTCTTGTCCAAAGACGCTCTCCAGAAAATGGTCCACCCGGTGATAAGCCACGCTATCGTCCTCAGCTCCGCGAATGTTGAACAAGTGCAATGCGCCAGTTTGGCGGTCCAAAGCTATCGTCTGATGCGCTAGGTGGCCGATAATCAGCCAACGACTCATGCCTCTGGGAAGCAGGTCAGCAAGTGACTGGTATTGGTCGAGCGAACCCGAGGCGTAGAAGACCACTTCACCGGCCTGAATACCATCTGACAGTTTGAGAAGATCGATGTAGTCCGATGGTAGATCGGAAAGCCCATCCACGTTCGGTGCAGGTGGGGGCAAGCTTCCAGTGAGTACGCCCCGAGGATCAGCTGCGAGGGCCTCGCGAGTCCGTCCAATACGCTCTTGTAGATTGCTATTCACGGCCACACCTATTCTATCCGGGTGGAAGGGTATACGTTACTCGAACTGGGGTGGTCTTTCGCGATTGCCACAAATCCTGGCATGGTTTTCACTTCCTTTTGAGTGGAGTAGTGTTGGCCCCAAGTTTGTTGGCTATGTCCTGTTCGAGGGCGTAGAACGGGCTTCGAATCGAGCGTGTCGGGTCGGTGCCTATGTCAAATAACATATATCCTCGTGCAATCTTTGATCGTATCCAACGCGCGTTTCTGGCAAGTGCGGCAGCCAGTTCGGAAGGCTTCATTGGGCGCCCCCCCTTAGGGAAGAATTTGCCCCAGGCTTGGTGCTATTTTGCATTTACTCCAGTTGCTCGCAAGCTTGAAGTAGCGGTCTTGACGGCACTCATGCCTTCTCCCAAGACGACCGCTTTCGTCTCCTCGACAAGCATCTGAATGATTCTGTTTGCCCGCTTGGACTTGTGCCCCCTGCCGGAATACTTGCCCAGGAATTAGCAGTAATTGATGCACAAATTCGTTGATCCCCAGTCAGCAGGTAGCCTGCTGAACGGAGCAACGTTGTCGAGTCAGTTTCCCACTCCCGAGGGGCAAAAACAAGGGCGCAGCCCTTGGGAGAAGGGCCGGGTTCCCGGCCGCGCGACCCCCGAAGTCCCCAAAGTTCCCGGAGAGTCCGACGAGGACACGCCCCAGGTACCGGAAACAGGTGAATGTACCCTGTGCCCTTCACGTACTTCTTGCCACAATTCGGCGCGGAAAGGGTAGAGCAATTCGCCACCCGAAGGGCACTTGCATGGAAGCGCCGGGCTTCTTCTCCCTTCATCGTTGCAATCGGCCCGGCGTTCGCCGATCATACCGCTGGACATTTCCGGGCAGCCCGCCGCTCGAGCTGCTCTGCGTCTGCGCTGCCGGCGAGGTCATCGCGGCCCCGAAAGACGCCAAGGAAAACCCGATCGGCAACGCCCGGCAACGGCACTCTTTCTACCACATGGACGTTCATCGCTCGCACGTGCGGGGACGCGGCTGCATGGCACAAGTGCAGCGGCCCCATTTCCCATAATGCTGCGCCGGGCCGGGGAGAAGTACGTGTCAGGCTTGTCTGTCCGTGGGCACGAAACGGCCCGGTCGCGAGCTTTGACGTTCAAACAAAGAAGAAGAGGTGCGTCCCGAAGGGCACTTGCATGGAAGTGCCATTGGTTTTCAGATTCTTTGAGATTTTAGCGCCCGGATCGATGGCTGGCCGCAATACTAGGCATGAGGCGCGAGGGTATTGCCATGTCCAGCCGATTCCATCGAGTTCGCGATCTGGTGGCGGCGCAGTCGCCAGACCATGAACTGCTGCAGCGTTTCGCTGCGTCGGGCGACAACACCGCCTTCTCGACGCTGGTCGATCGCTACGGCCCGATGGTCATGCGGGTGTGCCGTCACAGACTGGGAAACCTTCATGCTGCCGAGGATGCTTTCCAGGCCACCTTCCTGGTGCTCGCGCGGAAAGTGAGTTCGATCCGTCCCGAGACGCTGGGCTGCTGGCTGCACGGCGTGGCGACGCGAGTGGCCCGCGTGCCGCAAACGACACCCCAACCCCTTGCGGATCTGTCGACGGTGGCATCGCCCGGCGCGGATCCCGGTGCGGATCTTGCCTTGCGCGAAGCGCGGGCCGTGCTCGACGAAGAACTGAACCAGCTGCCCGAAAAATATCGCTATCCGCTCATCCTCTGCTATCTGGAAGAAAAGACCCGCGATGAAGCGGCCCAGCAACTTGGCTGGCCGGAAGGGACATTCAAGAAGCGGCTCGAGAAAGGGCGCGAGCTGCTGCGCTGGCGGCTGCAGCGACGCGGCGTCACCTTGTCGGCCGGCCTGCTGTTGACGCTATTCGGCAGCCCTGCCAGTGCCGTGGTGCCACCGCAACTGAAGCAGGTTGTGGTCCAGAACGCCGTCTCGATTGCCAACGGCAAGGCGCTGTCTGACATCGTGCCGGCTTCCATCAACCAGCAGGCCATGATCGCGCTCGGTGGAGGCAAACACAAGCTGATGGCCGCGCTGGCCGTCATGCTGTCCGGTGTCGCCATCGGGCTGGCCGTGCTCCAATCGGTGCAAGACAACAAGGACACCTCGGCCGCAACGAAGGCCTCATCGGATAGGCCGTCGCAACTCGATCGACAAGGCGAACCGTTGCCGACCGGGGCGCAGGTTCGCCTGGGCACCCTGCGCTTTCGTCATGCCGGGTGGGTCAACGAGGTTGCCTGGTCCCCGGACAGCGCAAGGGTAGCCACGAGCAGCTACGACGGCACCATCCGGTTCTGGGACGCCGGCAGCGGGAAAGAACTGGATCGCCACCCGGGCAGACACATCACCATGTCGCCCGACGGCAAGACCTGGGCTACCTGGGGCGGAGACGAGCGGATCATTCTCTGGGATGCGGCCACGGCCCAGCCCAC
>JBFWSD010001117.1:0-3091 GCA_050248575.1 Gemmataceae bacterium | reverse complement strand
GCGGTCGTCGGCAAGCGCGTCGAATACCGTAGTAGACTTCGTCGGGAGTTGCGCCGTCCAACGTGGTATGCGGCCGCGATTCGTTGTACCAGATCACGAACACCGACAGCTCACGCTGGAGCGCTCGCTTGGCGAGCGGCACAATTGCAAGCAAGCGAATGCCCTCGTCCTTCAGCGTGCGGATCAACCGTTCGATCACGGCGATACTGCCCTGCTTCCCGATGGCGCCCATGCGATGCTGAATGCCGCGCCGCTTGCACCAGCGCTTGAAGTCCTGACAGTTGAACTGCGTGCCATGATCGCTGACGAGGTGCTTGGGCGCCGCACCGATCTTGGCGATCACCTGGCCCAGGAACTGCCGCACCTGACTCGACGTGGGTTGCTTCATGAACACAGCGATGCCCATTACTCGCCGCGAATAGTGATCGATGACAACCGCCAGCCACCAGCAGAACGGCCAGACTTGTGGCAAGGCAAACGGCAACCACGAAGCCCAGGAACCACCTCTCTGACTTTCCTGGCAACGCAGTCTGCGAACGACCTTATTGGTGATCCGCTGGGCCCCTTCACCATCCAGGTCTACGTCAATGGCCACGAGTGGTTGGCCCGGCAACTCCTCAAGAAAGGCATCGACTTCGTGCAGCGCGACAATGCCTTCACCGAGATCGACGATTTCGCTCAGGCCCAGCGCCTGGCCGACAAGTTCCCACGCCTGAACTGGGTCAACATCCTGAACCGCTGGGCCAAGCAATTCAACCCGCACCTTGGCAAGCAATGGCTCGGCCCTCGGGTCGTAAGAAGTCTGCCCCTGGAACACCATTGACGTAGACCTGGATGGTGAAGGGGAACCAGGTTTGCAGGCGGACGTGGACGAGGCCGAACTGGGGATCGAGGAAGTAGAAGTAGAGGACGCGCTGGGGCCGCCGCGCGAAGACGAGGCGCGGGCGTAACCGGCAGTCGGGCGGCAGACACTTGCGATTTCCACAGAATGGCCGATACTGGCGTAGGTTCGCCTTTGGGAGATCGCTCATGACTCGATGGTTCTACGCGAAAGACAGGCAGAAACACGGGCCTGTAGCCTGGGGAGACCTACTTGCGCTTTTTGCCAGCGGCGGGCTGTCGGCAACCGACATGGTTCTAGAGGAAGGAACGAGCAAGTGGAGGCCTGCGGGCGAAATCACAAGTCACGCTGCGCATCTAGCGACGACTGCGACGCCGCTGAGCGCCCAATCCGTGGAGCTGGTAGATCAAGCCAATGAACTGCCCGAGACGGTCGATGACGTGAAGTCGGCCGTCAGCGCCAACAGCATTGGCGAGGACCTGGCCACCTGTGTCACCTTAACACCGCCGCCACAACCAAGCTTTCAAGATCCCGCCTGCCCGCAGATTCCCGGTTACGAGATCCTTGCCAAGCTCGGCGAAGGCGGCATGGGCTGCGTCTACAAGGCCCGCCACCTGCAGCTCAACCGCGTTGTCGCCCTCAAGATGATCCGCGACAAGTACCGGAGCAGCGACAACTCATTCCAGCAATTTCAGAAGGAAGCTGAGGCCGTCGCCACCTTTCAGCACCCGAACATCGTGCAGATCCATGAAATTGGGGCTCACGACGACCGGCCCTACTTCACGCTGGAGTATGTGAACCGCGGCAACCTGCACGAGCAGCTGAAGGGGGTACCGCAGGAACCGCATGAGGCGGCCCAGCTTGTTGCAACCATCGCCCGGGCCATGCACTATGCACACCAGCGCCGCATCATCCACCGTGACCTCAAACCGATGAACGTGCTGCTCGCGTCACCGTTGGCAGCGGCCGAAGGATCGCCGGCCTCGGGGGTAACGAGGTTCGGCGTGCCCAAGGTCGCCGACTTCGGCCTGGCCAAGTTGCTCTCGGAAGGGGCGGCGCACGCCGAGACCCAGGAGATCCGTGGCACCCCCCAATACATGGCCCCAGAGCAGGTGTCGCACAAGGTCAAGCTGATTGGGCCGGCCACTGACGTCTACGCCCTCGGCGCCATCCTCTACGAGATGCTGACAGGCCGTCCGCCTTTCCAAGGCAAGGACTTGCTCGACACGCTCGACTTGGTTCGCACACAAGAGCCTGTGCCACCGAGTCAACTACAGCCCAAGACGCCGCGCGACCTGGAGACGATCTGCCTGAAGTGTCTGCAGAAGGAGCCGGCGAAACGATACGTCAGCGCGGAGTCCTTGGCGGAGGACTTGCAGAGATTTTTGGACGACGAGCCAATCATGGCGCGACCGGTGGGCCGATTGGAGCGCGGCTGGCGCTGGGCCAGGAAGGAGCCGAAGCTGGCGGCATCGCTCGTCCTGGCGGCGTCGCTGCTGGTTGCCGTGGCGGTGGTGATGGCGGTGAGTGCTCAACTGCAGAAAGAGAATGCCAGGAAACAGGCGACACTGCGGCAGGCCGCCGATGCACAAGCCGAGCGGGCGGACCGGGAGGCGGAGACGGCACGACGAAATGAAATAGAAGCGCGTGAGAATGAGCTGAAGGCCGATCGTGAGAAACAATCAGCTCAGGACAACGAACGCCTTGCCTTTCGTCATCTTTACGCCGCCAACATGAGCTTGGCGCAGCGTTCCTGGGAGCTTGGTGATGGCGGCAACCTCGAGGAGCATCTCCGGCGCACCATGCCTGAAAACACTGGTGGCGTCGACCTGCGCGGTTTCGAGTGGTATTACTGGCGCCGTCTTCTCGACGTTCCCGTCACTCTGAACGGGCACGCCAGCCACGTCACGAGCGTGGCGTTTAGCCCCGATGGCAAGCGGATCGCCAGTGCCAGCACTGACACGACGATCAAGGTGTGGGATGCGACGACCGGCCGGCAAATCAACACCCTCGAGTTGGGACGCCAGGACTATGTCTTCCTCGTAGCCTTCAGTCTTGATGGCAAGTGGCTCGGTAGCTGGAGCAAGAAAGCGATCAAAGTATGGGACTTGATGGCCGGCCGAGCGCATTGACGGCGGTGGAATGCAGTGGAACACCCATGGAACACCAGCGAAACGCGAGCTATTGGCCTGAAACTCGCGCGGAACTTCATGAATTCAGGCAAGATAGGCGAGATCTACCAGAGAGGAA
>JBFWSD010001116.1:0-3073 GCA_050248575.1 Gemmataceae bacterium | reverse complement strand
TCCATCCCGCCACGGGCAACTGGTGGGTGAGCGCCTCGAACAGCACGTCGTTTGTCACGACGCTGTGGGCCCATTTTGCCACCAACTCGGGCTGGACCAGCCAGGTCGTGGGCAACTTCAATGGCGACGCCTATGACGACATCGCCAGCTTCCATCCGTCGAACGGGACCTGGTGGGTGAGTCTGGCGCAGCCGCCCGTCGCGGCGCTGACCTTGCAAGAGCCCGCCGTCAGGCCCTCAGCCAACGTCTCGACACTCACGCGAGCGCAGCTCGACAGCGTGTTGGCCCAGGCTTTGCAGATCTTCGCCAACCTGGGCGTCGGGCCCGCGCAATTCGGACCACTCACCTTCACAATCGCCGATCTCGCGGGCCGCACTCTCGGGCAAGCGGGCCTCAACGCCATTTCCATCGACCTCGACGCCGCAGGCCATGGCTGGTCCCTCGACGACCACGTCGACGCCGACGAGGTCGATCTGCTCTCGGTAATCGTCCACGAACTGGGCCACGAACTGGGGCTGGACCACGGCGACGCTTCCTTCATGGCCGAGGTCATCGGTCTGGGCCAGCGCCGGCTGCCGACGGCGGATGAGCTGGACGCCGCCTTCGCCAAGCTCACGTGATCGTCCGTCAGCGGGGCACAGGCGGAAATGTCGACGCGAGCCTGATGCATGGGGCGAAGATCACTTCGGTCCGTCGCGCCAGTAGAGGATGACCTTGCCCGATTCCCCTTTCTTCATCACCTCGAACGCCTTGGCGAACTCGGTGTAGTGGAAGCGGTGCGTGATCACCGGGCGGATGTCGAGCCCCGATTGCAGCATCACGGTCATCTGGTACCAGGTCTCGTACATCTCGCGGCCGTAGATGCCCTTGATCGTCAACATGTTGAAGATGACCAGGTTCCAGTCGATGGCGATTTCCTGGTCGGGGATGCCGAGCATGGCGATCTTGCCGCCGTGGCACATGGCGGAAAGCATGTCGCGGAAGGCCTGGGGGTTGCCCGACATTTCCAGGCCGACGTCGAAGCCTTCGCGCATGCCAAGCTGCTTCTGCACCTGCTCGAGGGAAGTCTGCCTGGGGTCGACGGCGAGCGTGACCTTCATCTTGCGGGCCAGTTCCAGACGGTGCGGGTTGACGTCGGTGATGACGACATGGCGGGCCCCGGCATGGCGGCACACGGCCGCGGCCATGATGCCGATGGGGCCGGCCCCGGTGATCAATACGTCTTCGCCCAGCAGGTCGAACGACAGCGCCGTGTGGACCGCGTTGCCGAAGGGATCGAAGATGGAGGCGACGTCCCGGTCGATGCCGGCATCGTGATGCCAGACGTTGGTCATGGGCAGGGAGAGGTATTCGGCAAAGGCGCCGGGGCGATTGACGCCGACGCCGCGTGTGTCCTTGCAGAGATGGCGGCGGCCCGCCATGCAGTTGCGGCAGCGGCCGCACACCACGTGCCCTTCGCCGGAGACGATCTCGCCGGGGAAGAAATCGGTAACGTTGCTGCCGACCTTGACCACTTCGCCGACAAACTCGTGGCCCACAACCAGGGGGACGGGCACGGTCTTCTGCGCCCAGGCATCCCATTTGAAGATGTGGAGATCGGTGCCGCACACGCCGGTGCGGTCGATGCGAATGAGGACATCGTTGATGCCGATGGTTGGCTCGGGGACGTCTTCCAGCCACAGACCCGGTTCAGACCGGCTCTTGACGAGAGCTTTCATGATTCCTTCCTGGTGAACGGGCGACCCTTCATATGATCTGAATTGTATGAAGTGGCCACCGCGGGTGTTAGCCCGACGAGCGAGCGAGGGATAGCGAGGGGGTGACGATCCGCAACCCGCGTTGTTAGAACGCTCCGCGGGTGTGGTAGCCCCTGGAGATGCCCCCCCGTGCTGCGCGTCGGGCGCTCGGCTGAATCAAAGAAGCTGCCAGAGCAGGCCACCGGCGGCGAGGAAGAGAACACTCATGAAGCTGAGCAAGCCCAGGCAGCCCCCCTCGCCTTCTTGCCCCTTGAGGGCGGGGACGAAGACGGCCCCGCCGCAATGCATGCAGTTGATCATCTGCCCGGCCATGTAGGCGTTGACTTCGAGGTCGGCGCCGCAATGGTTGCAATGGAAGGAGAGCGGGGGCACGTAGGTGCCCGGTACGTCCATCTGGGTGTTGCACTCGGGGCACTGGATCTTGTGGCCCCCCTGCGAGTCGTCGATTTCGAGCTTGGCCCGGCAACCGGGGCAGGTGAGGTGAATGCTCATGGCGTTCTCGTGGTGAATGGCGCGGGCACGGCGAGACCTCGGCCCGTGTGCTGAGAATGATAAACGGCCCGGCAGGCCAAGGCAACAAGCCACTCTCACGAATCGGAATCCAGATCCAGCAAGGAGATGGTGGACGGGAAGGAGCGGGCAGGTTATACTTCACCCCGTTGTCGGAAATGAACGGCAACAGAGCGTGCGGCCCCACGCTGCTCCCGTCTACCGGGCTGTCACGCCCCTGGCACGTGAATCCGTTGCCAACCCGTTTTTTTGCGTAACATTTCCGCGTCCAGCAACACGTGTGAGAATACACGTCTCGTCGCACTCGCAGATCGGGGGAAGCATGAAGGCTCCACGCAAAGGGTTCACGCTGGTCGAGATGCTGGTGGTGATTGCGGTCATCATGATATTGATCGCACTGTTGCTGCCCGCGGTGCAGAAAGTGCGGGAGGTGGCCCGCTCGACCTCATGCAAGAACAACCTGCACCAGATCGGCTATGCCTACCGGAACTGGCAGGCCACCATGGGCCGCACCAATCTCAGCCCGTACAACTGGACGAAAGACCTGCTGAAGTACGTGGAGAACAACGAACAGCTGTATCGCTGTCCGAGCGACCTGAAAGTGGCCAGTGCAACCGGCGTGGGCTTTTCCACCAGCGCCAACGTGCTCTACGGCGGCGACGTGCCTTCCTCGGTGGTGTTCAACGTGACCGAGAGCACCAATATCCGGCTGTTCAAGGAAAGAGAGAATTACGCGCTGCCCGCGGCCCTGGACGTGGATCGCAGCAAGCCGGGCACCTACACGCTGAACAGCCAGCTGTCGAAGG
>JBFWSD010001115.1:0-3096 GCA_050248575.1 Gemmataceae bacterium | reverse complement strand
AAGGACCACTGCCAACTTGGCCTTCAGTCCGCACAAGGGCAACTCTCCGACGCCGGAAAGGATCAACAGCACGATGAGCCAGTGGGTGAGATAGACGCGGCGGGCAAAGGCACTGTCCTTTTCGAGCGGAATTGCCCGGGCAAGGTCCCCCTCTTCGCCCCAGCCGAAGGTGTGAATCGGAACGGTGAGGTAGAAGGGCGCCACGAATCCCCAGCCCAGGTAGGCATCGTAGTCTCGGCGGCCCCCGCCACCCACGAACGGCTGCTTCTTCCAGACGACTTCACCGCGACGACCAAACATCACGAACTCCTTGTAGTTTCTTGAATTGTGGTTGCCCTCTCGAGGGCGGATCCTTCATTCCATACCCGTCACGTCGTCTTACCGATTCCAGGGCTGATCTGCCCTCATTTTCTGTATCGTCGGAAACTCGCTGCCAGCGGTCGAGGGGTGTTGATTCAGAATGGGCGGCAGGAGTTGGACTTCGGTAAATTCCCACTCACGCTGTAACAATTCCACTCGTTCTGGGTTGTACTTCTGGACGCTTCCAATCACCCAGCCGCCCTGCCAGCGGCTGGAGTGGGCCAAGTTGCGGAGCTCGCCAATGCCCAGACTCTTCTCGTGGCCGATCTTCTGCCTTCTGGCCCTCTTTGCTGCGGGCTGCTCCAATGCTCCCATCACGGTGGACGTCCCTCTCGAGCCAACTCACGAAAGACTGTTGCGTGTGGCGCAGGCCTACCAGAAAGCAAACTTCGAGCTGCAGCGGGCACCGCGCGACATTCAAGAGCTCAAGCTTACTGACCCGGAATCCATGCGTTCGCCGCGCGACGGCGAGCCATTTGTGGTTTGCTGGGGTTTCGACCTGTTCCAGCCCGCGGGCAACTCCACGCCTGTCCTGGCTTATGAGAAGCACGGCAAGGATGGCCGCCGATTCGTGATCAATGTCATGTCTGCCGTGCGGGAATTGAACGAGTCCGAGTTTCAGCAAGCCACATTTCCAGAAGGTCATGAGCCGTTACGCTGATTCGGAGGCTGCCATGAGTATCGAGCGACGCCGTCCTCGCCACGGCTTCACGTTGATCGAACTGCTGGTGGTGATTGCCATCATCGGCGTGCTGCTGGCGCTGTTGTTGCCGGCAGTGCAGAAGGTGCGCGAGAGCGCCAACCGGGCCGCCTGCGCCAACAATCTCAAGCAGATCGGCCTCGCCTGCCTGGCCCACGGCAACACCAAGGACGCGTTTCCGGGCGGCGGACACTACAACCTCCTGCTCAATCGAAACTGGACGGGCGCGAGCCCGGCCGACCATCGCAAGCAGTACTGGAGCTGGGCGTACCAGATCTTGCCCTACCTTGAACAGGAGAACTTGTGGTGGAACTCGAGCGACCAGGTGGTCGTTTCGACCACCATCAAATCCTACTTCTGTCCAACGCGACGCAGGCCGGTGGCCCTCACGGGCGGCTGGCAGACCCGGCCCTATCCTGTCGCCATGAGCGATTACGCCGGCAACGCCGGCACGCGCTACGAATACTACAATCCATTCCTGGGCATGTATGGCGACGGCGCTGATGGAGTGTTCCGGCACATCGGCAAGCACCCAAATCCCGTCAGGTTCTCGGATGTCCTGGACGGTCTATCCAACACCATTCTGATAGCCGAGAAGCGCGACGACGCCGCCTTGACCAGCCTCGAGTGCAATGGCTGCGACAATGAAGGATACACGAGCGGATTTCAGTGCGACATCATCCGTTGGGGGGCATTTCCGCCGGAGCGGGACTACAGGAGCCCTGAGCCGGTGCCGGCCAACTCCGGCTACCAGTTTGGTTCCTCACACTCGGCCGGCGTTCAGGCGGTCTTTGGCGATGGCGCTGTGCGCATGATCCGCTTCGACGTCGACCCCACGGTCTTTTCCTACATGTCCAGCACCAGCGACGGCGCCGCCTTCGCGATGCCGTGATGTCGGATCAAGACACCTTGGCGGTGGTTTTGCCCGGCTCGAGGATGGGCACGACGAGGTGATGCTCGGGCTTGTGGCCCGGCTCTTCGATGGAGCGGATGAGGATGGCCACTGCTTGCTTGCCGATGTCGTACCAGTCGCATTCGTGGCAGGACAGCCCGGGGACCAATTCGCCGCCGCCCCCCATCACACTGATGTCATCGGGGACCTGCAAGCCGCGGCGCTGAAGCACCTCGATGACCAGCCTGGCCTGCGTGTTGTTGAAGCAAAAGACGGCGCTTGGCTTCGGGCTGAGCGTCATCAGCTCGTCGACCAGGTGGCGAGCCCCCGCCTCGGTGAGCTCGGCTTGCAGTTCCCAGGTGCGGCGGCGGGTCAACTTCTTGTCGCGCAGCCCCTGGCGATAGCCCATGAGCCGCCACGGATTGAGATCGGTGCGGTGCCAGTTAGCAAAGGCGATGCGACGATGCCCCAGATCGGCCAGGTAGTGAATCGCCTGGCGGGCCCCTTCGAAGGAGTCGTCGCGGATCGAACTGATCTGGGGCAGGTGCAAGTCGTGATCGAGCAAGACCGTGGGCAGCCCCAGGCCGGTAACGCGGCGGAGCAGTTTCTCCTCGCCGTAGGAGGCAAAGATGACGCCGCGGAGGCGGCAGCGGGCACTGAGGTTCTGGAAGGCTTGCCCGACCTTGGTGTGGGGTGCGCGGCGGACGACCAGGTCGAAGCCGGTGCGGCCCGCCTCTTCCATGGCCCCTTGCAGCATGAGGGCGGAGGTACGGCGCGTGACCGCTTCCTCGCCGCCGCCGGCATGGTAATCGGCTTGCAGGTAGCCAATCAGCGTCGACTCGGCGGGCTGCAAGCGGGCCGGCATCCCCGCGGGCAGCTTGGTAAACGTGCCGCGGCGGCGAAACTTGATGAGCAGCCCTTCGCGCTGCAGGGCCTCGGCAGCTCGCCGGACGGTTTCCCGGCTGACGCCGAGCTGTTCGGCCAGTTCCACTTCCGTGGGGAGCTTGTCCCCCGCAAAGACGCCGTCCTTGATGGCCTCGCGCAGGCGTTGTTCGACCTGGGCCACCAGGCTGGGGGGCCGATCGAGGCGATCGAGTTTGCCCCCATCGACGGGCGCGAGTTTGCCGCGTGACTTCTTCATATT